>NZ_QPJF01000002.1:0-148289 GCF_003337665.1 Halanaerobium sp. ST460_2HS_T2 | reverse complement strand
AAAGGATAAGGGTGTGACTGAATATTCTGTAGATAGTATAGTTTCTCAATAACTTAAATTTGACAATGCTTAAATATTTTTATGCAATGCTAGTGACAAGTATTATGTCAATATTTATTTATAAAAATGCCTTTGATTTTTATGAAATGGGATATTCAGCGGCAGCCTCTTATGTATTAGTTGCCATTGCACTCGCATTTTCAATTTATCTGGTTAAAACACAATTTGAATTTTAAAGTGGGGTGATATAATTGCTAAATAAAGATGTAAGTAAGTGGAAATTGAATAAAAAAGCTATTTTTTATATTTCAGTTTTAATATTATTATTGATAGAATTGTTTCCGATTATTTTAGTGTTTTTAACCAGTTTTAAATCACAAATCGATATTTTTAATGCAAATCCATTTTCGGCTTTTATGCCAACTTTAGATAATTATAAGGAAGTCTTGATTGATCGAACTTTTTTAAATAATTTGAAACATAGTATGATTATAGCTCTCGTAACTACAACTATCTCAGTTGTCTTTGGAGTTATGGCTTCTTACAGTTTTGCGAGATTTAATTTTAAAGGTGATCAGAAAATAGGACTGGCAATTTTAGCCAGCAGAATGATACCTCCAATCACTCTTTCCGTACCCTTATTTTTATTAATGAGAAAGGTGGCCTTACTTGATACATATTTCGGTTTAATACTGGCCCATGTTAGTTTTATTATGCCTTATGTAATCTGGATGACTCTACCTTTTTTTCAGGGAATACCAAAAGCTTACGAAGAAGCTGCATTAATCGATGGCTGTTCTCGCTTTGGAGCATTTTATAAAATATTTGTTCCACTGGTGGCTCCTGGTCTTGTAGTCTCAGCGACCTTTAGTTTTCTCTTTTCCTGGAATGATTTTCTTTATGCTCTGATTTTAGCAGGTTCTGAACTAAAAACCGCTCCAATAGTTGTTAGTGGTTTTATTGGTCAGTTTGGACCTAAATGGGGTTCTATGACAGCAGCTGGGAGCTTAATCTTAATTCCAATTTTCATTTTTGCCTTGATTTTACAAAAGTATATTATTTCCGGACTTGCTGTAGGAGGAATTGATTAATCAAAAAATTGCTGAAAATAATGTAGTATATATTAGCATTTACTATTTTCATTATAGGTTTGGAGGAAAACTTTTATGCTAAATTTATTTGAAAAAGAAAATGAGTTTAAAATAGAATTTAATGGAAGAACTTTAATTAAGCATTCAGATAAATCTCCTTTTATATTTATTGGGCAGGGAGAAGCAGAATACAATATGTATAGAGGTAATTTTGATATAGAAAATTATTTAGAAAGCCGAATACCATTAAAATATTTTGTAATTGCAAAAGAAGATAACGATTATTTAATCAAGTTGAAAAAATGTCCTGAAGAAAAGTTCAGCCTCAAATTAAAGGTTGGACATTCAGAAGGACAGCTAAAAATAGAATTTCTTGAAAATAATATAAATGCCAACCGAATCTGGCTGAGAGTTAATGCTAAAAAAGAAGAAAAGATATATGGTTGTGGGGAACAGTTATCTTATTTTAACTTGAGAGGGAAAAACTTTCCGCTCTGGACTTCAGAACCTGGTGTAGGTAGAAATAAAAACACATATACAACCTGGCAGGCTGATGTTAAAGATAAAGCAGGAGGGGATTATTATACTACCAATTATCCTCAGCCTACTTTTATTTCAACTGAGAAGTATTACTGTCATCTGGAGAGTACTGCTTACCTTGATTTTAACTTTAAAAACGAAGGGTTTCATGAACTTGAAGTCTGGGAGATACCAGAATATCTTCTTTTTGAAACAGGAGAGAATTATCTTGAGATAATAGAAAAACTGACTGCTTTTTTAGGTAGACAGCCAGAACTTCCTGACTGGGTATATAATGGCCTAATTTTAGGTATACAGGGAGGAACAAAATTTGTTTTTGATAAAAAAGATGAGCTAAAGGAGAAAGGGCTTAAACTTTCTGCCTTATGGTGCCAGGACTGGCAAGGTGTAAAACATACTAGTTTTGGTAAAAGACTGAGCTGGAACTGGGAATGGAATCAAGAATTATATCCAGAACTTGATCAAAAAATAAAAGAACTCAAAGAAGAAGATATTCGTTTTATGGGGTATATTAATCCTTATGTTCTGGAAGGTAAAAGTCTTTATCAACAGGCAGTAGAGCATGATTATCTTGCTTATGACAGTGAAGGTGAGATTTATTTAGTTGATTTCGGTGAATTTTACTGTGGGGTAGTTGATTTTACAAATCCTGAAGCTTTTAATTGGTATAAAGAAGTAATCAAAGAAAATTTAATTGATTTTGGTCTTGCTGGCTGGATGGCTGATTTTGGTGAATATCTGCCAACCGACTGTGTTTTGAATAATAGTAAAAGTGCTGAAATTATGCATAATGCCTGGCCTGCAATTTGGGCCAGATTGAATTATGAAGCAGTTAAAGAGGCAGGGAAATTAGAGGAAGTTTTATATTTTATGAGAGCAGGATTTACAGGAAATCAGAAATACTGTACTTTAATGTGGGCAGGAGATCAGAGTGTTAACTGGAGTCTGGACGATGGTCTGGCCTCAGTTATTCCGGCAGCCCTTTCAATGGGGATGACCGGCTGTGGTTTACATCACAGTGATATAGGTGGCTATACAAGTCTGCACGGTAATATAAGGAGTAAAGAATTATTTATGCGCTGGGCAGAAATGGCAGCCTTTACTCCAGTAATGAGAACCCATGAGGGTAATAGACCAGATGATAATTTTCAGTTTTATAATGATAGAGAGGCTATAGAGCATCTAAGTAAAATGACTGATGTCTATACTAAACTTAAAAAATATATAAAGGATGCGGTTAAAGAAAATGCAGAAAGAGGAATTCCCGTACAGAGACCTTTATTTTTACACTACGAAGAAGACAAAAGAGTCTATGATTTAAAATATCAATATTTACTTGGCCGTGATCTTATGGTGGCTCCAGTATATGAAAAAAACAAAAAGGAATGGAGTCTCTACCTTCCGGAAGATAATTGGATTCACTTTTGGAATGGAAAAGAATACAGTGGTGGAGAAATTAAAGTTAAAGCCCCACTGGGTCAACCACCGGTGTTTTATAGAAAAGAGTCAAAGTATAAGAAACTGTTTAAGGAGGCAGCAGAAATTTCATGAGCGGTCAAAAAAATTTAAAAAGATTAAAAATGCTAAATCCAGCTTTAGAGATTAAAACCATAGAATCAGAGTCATTTCAAAAATATGGTAGGAAAATAGTTGATCAAAGATTTGAAAAAATAAAAAATTATTTAAGTTCTGAAACTAAAATTCCGGAAAAAGGAAATATATATCAGGCAGATTTAGAATATTTTAGTGATTCAGAAATAAAAAAAGAAATAGAGAGAGATTATTATGGAGAAATGTCAATTGAGATAGGTTATTGTAATGGTAAAAATTCTTATCTTAATGGTCTTGAATATCACAATGGCTCAGAAATTAATATCGCAGTTACAGATTTGATATTGCTTTTAGGAGAGAAAAAAGATATTAAAGCAAACGGTTATAATTCTAGAAATATAGAGGCTTTTTATTTAAAAGAAGGAAATGTTATAGAACTTTATGGTACCAGTCTTCATTTTGCTCCCTGTCGGACTGAAGAAGAAGGTTTTAAATGTGCGGTAATACTGCTTGATGGAACTAACCAGCCGTTAGCTTATCAGGGACATGATGATCCATATCTTTTTGCAAAAAATAAGTGGCTTTTAGTTCATTCTGATAAAAAAGATCTAATTCAAAAAGGTGCCAAGCCAGCTATAAATGGTGAAAATACTGAAGTTATAATTTAGAGCTCGAATTAAATTTTAGTTTAAAAGTAATTAATATCATTTGGCATTCTGGAGGTGTAATATTGTCTTTTAATGAGATTAAAAAAATAAGTCAAAAAACATTAAAGAGACTAAAAGATATCGAAGAGAAAGAATTTGAAGCAAAAATACTCTTTGGTTTTGATGGTTTTGTAGATAATGTATGGTCTCTGGTTGAAGAAAGAAACTCAGTTAAAGACTATAAATTAATGAAGTCAATGTTGACTTTAAATGAGAGGATAAAAGAGTCAGCCGGGGGAGGATTGAGCACAGAAATATTGAGGAAAGATAAAAGAGCAGGGGGGTTTAATGCTAACACGGCTCGAGTTTTAACAGTGTTTAATTTAAAACCAACCTTGATGGCCTTTTTTGAAGGTGAAGAAATTTTTAAGGATATAATAAAAAAATCAGAGATTATAAATTTAGGTGAACCCTGCAGTGCCCAGATTTTTGAATTTAATGATGGAAAATTAATGTTTCCTAATAATGAAAATGTGAGAAATCTGGATTGGACTCAAATAAAATATAAAGTAGGATTAGACAAATTGATAAAATTATTTGAGAGATCAGATCTTATTGCTTTTGGTTATTGGGCTAATATGCCCTATTATAATAAAATAATTAAAGGCATAAAAGAAGAAATACTTCCTGAAATTAGTAGAAAAAAAAGACATTTGTTTATGGATTTTGGTAACGTTAAAAAAAGAAGTGATAGTGACTTGAGAATGTTTGCTAAAAGTTTATCTGAACTTGAAAAATATTTTAAAATTACGGTAAGTTTAAATAGGACTGAAGCTCTAGATACAGCTAAAGCCCTGGCTATAAAAAATAATAATGATAATCAAAGTTATAAAATGATGGCAGCTGCAATAAGAGCTGAGATGGGAATATCTAATTTTGTGCTGCATACGAACAGTTTTGCGGTAAGTGCAGCGGCTGACGGTGTAAAAAAATTAAAACAACCTTACTGTCAAAAACCTTTGTTAACAACTGGATCAGGAGATACTTTTAATGGAGGATATATACTGGGGCTTTTACTTTCAGCTGATAGAGAAATTCAACTTGCAGTTGCAAGTGTAACAGCAGGGTATTATATTAGAAATGGAAGACCGCCTAAAAGAAATGAAATGATTGAATTTTTAAGAGGTTATCCGGGATTATTTTTAAATGAATAATATTTTTATAATTATATATTTTATAAATTAAAATACGATAAATATTGAACTTAAATTTTCTTAATTTCGTTAAATATTAATATTTTAAAATAATTTTGCAATAGGAGAGGTATAAGTGATAAATCTAAAGGAAATTTTAGCAGAAACAGAAAATGGTTTTGCGGTCGGTAATTTTAATGTACATAATATGGAATATGTTCAGGGAGTGGTAGAGGCAGCCGAAGAAACACAGTCACCTGTAATTATTGCAATTACAGAGCGCCCTCTCAAATATTATGGAATAGATTATTTAATTAATACAGTAAAAGCAGCAGAAAAAAATTGTTCAGTACCACTTTGTTTACATTTAGATCATGGAGATAATTTAGAGATAGTTTTTAGGTGCATTGAGGCCGGTTTTTCATCAGTAATGTATGATGGTTCTCATTTACCAATTGAAGAAAATATAGCAAATACCAGAAAAGTGGTTGAAAAAGCAGCAGAATATGGAATATACGCAGAAGCAGAATTAGGTAAACTGCAGGGGATTGAAGATGGAAAAGAGTCAACAGAAAGTGCACTAACTGATCCGGAAGAAGCCAAAAGATTTGTTGAAGAAACAGGAGTCGCAGTACTTGCAGTAGCAGTAGGTACAGCACATGGTTTTTATGATGGAGAACCCAAATTAGATTTTGAGAGGCTGGAGGCAATTAGAGAAAAGGTTGATGTACCATTAGTCTTACATGGAGGTTCTGGTGTGCCAGAAGCAAGTGTCAAAAAAGCAATAGATATTGGGATTTCTAAAGTGAATGTTGGTACTGAATTAAAGGTTGCATTTAATCAGGGAATTAAGGGTGTCTGGGAAGAAAACCCTGATGAAATTGAATGTACAAAAATTATGGGAGCAGCTCGGGAAGGCGTAAAAAATAAAGTTATTGAAAAAATAAATCTTTTTAGATCAAATATTTAGTCTAATAAATATAAAAGGGGAATTTCTAGTTAAGAGATTTCCTTTTTATAATTTGTTTATTAATTAAACTTTGTAAAGTGTTTGACAATAATTATTTTTAATGCTATACTTTGTTTAAAGTTAAATAAAAAAAGAGGTTGAGCCGAAGAGAAAACCTTATTGAGATTTAGAGGGGGTAGTTTACCCAATTTTATCTAAATTTCAATAAGGTTTTTTGTATTTTAAAAGGAAAAATGAATTAGAATCTAGAAATTGATTATAAGAGTTTAAATATTCATTTATCTTTTAAGGTATTAAATAAAAATAAATGGGGGAATATAAAAATGGAAGATTATATTTTAGCAATTGATCAGGGTACCACAAGTTCCCGGGCAATAGTTTTTAATCATGACGGAGAAATTGTTACTTCTTCACAGAGAGAATTTACTCAGCATTTTCCCAGGCCGGGTTGGGTTGAGCATGATCCAGATGAAATTTGGGGTACTACTCTGGCTGTAATGGCAGATGCAATGGGGAGAAAAGATATTAATCCTTCTCAAATTGCAGCGATTGGAATCACCAATCAAAGAGAAACCACAGTTGTCTGGGATGCTGAAACTGGCAAACCTATTCATAATGCTATTGTCTGGCAGGATAGAAGAACTGCTGCAATCTGTGATCAACTTAAAGAACAGGGTTTAGAAGAAACAATCAAAAGTAAAACTGGTCTTGTAGTGGATGCTTATTTTTCTGGAACAAAAATTAAATGGTTGCTGGATAATGTGGAGGGTGCTAGAGAAAAAGCCAAAAATGGGGAATTAAGATTTGGAACCATTGACAGCTGGTTAATCTGGAAGCTGACAGGTGGTAAAACACATGTAACTGATTATACCAATGCTTCCAGGACAATGGTTTATAATATATTTGATTTAGAATGGGATCAGGAGATGCTTGACATTTTAGAAATTCCAGCCTCAATGCTGCCCGAAGTAAAACAATCAAGTGAGGTTTACGGAGAAACAGCTGACTATCATTTTTTTGGTCAAAATGTTCCAATTGCAGGTATTGCAGGCGATCAGCAGGCTGCTACCTTTGGTCAGGTTTGCTACGAAGAGGGAATGGCAAAAAATACATATGGAACTGGCTGTTTTATGCTAATGAATACTGGAGAAAAGGCTGTGAAGTCGGAAAATGGACTTTTAACAACTATAGCTTATGGCGTAGATGGCAAGGTTAATTATGCTTTAGAAGGCTCAATATTTATTGCTGGAGCTGCAATTCAGTGGCTTCGAGATGAGATGGAATTAATTAATTCTGCTCCAGAATCAGAAGAACATGCTCGGAAGGTTGATGATACAGGTGGGGTATATGTAGTTCCAGCTTTCGCCGGACTGGGAGCTCCCTACTGGGATATGTATGCCAGGGGTACAATTGTCGGTTTAACAAGAGGCTCTTCTAAGGATCACATCATTAGGGCTACTCTGGAATCAATTGCCTATCAGAGTAGAGATGTTTTAGAAGCAATGGAAGCTGATTCGGGGATAGAACTTAAAAAAATGAGAGTAGATGGTGGTGCAGCAATGAATGATTTTTTAATGCAATTCCAGGCAGATATACTTGGCTCAGAAGTAGAAAGACCCGAAATTAATGAAACCACTGCTTTAGGAGCAGCATATTTAGCGGGACTGGCTGTAGGATACTGGGAAAATAAAGAAGAGTTGATTGAAAAGTGGAAGAAAAATAAAGATTTTAAATCTGAGATGGCTGCTGAGAGAAGAGAAAAATTATATAAAGGCTGGAAAAAAGCAGTTGAGCGTTCTAAAAACTGGTCTGAAGAATAGATAATGAAGTTAATATTTAAATTTTATTATGATTAGAGAAGTATATATACGACTATAAAATTATTTTATAATATTTTAGGGGGGAAATTCATTGAATAAAAAATATGATGTAATAATAATTGGAGCCGGAATTTCTGGCTGTGCTGTAGCCTGGAAGTTAGCCAGATATAATTTGGATATTTTGCTTCTGGAAAAAGAAGCGGATGTAGCGACAGGGACTACAAAGGCAAATACTGCAATTATGCATGCAGGCTATAATGCTGATCCTGATAAACTTAAAGGACGTTTAAATGTTAAGGGAAATGAAGAAATTAGAGAGGTTTCCAAAAAATTAAATATCCCTTATAAAGAGATTGGCTCACTGGTTGTAGGACTTGAAGATGATGACTTAAGTGTTATTGATGAACTCTATCAAAAGGGTTTAAAAAATAATGTTAAAAATATGGAGATTGTTGATCGTGAGTGGTTATTGGAGCACGAACCAAATATATCTAAAAAGGCTGTTAAAGCTCTCTGGGCACCCACAGCAGGTGTAATAACTCCCTGGGAGGCAGCACTGGCTATGGCTCAGAATGCAGTAGCCAATGGGGCAGAAGTGAAATTAGAAACCGCAGTTGAAGATGTTTTAGTTGATGAAGGAAGAGTAATTGGTGTAAAAACCAATCAGGGAGACTTTGCTGCTGACTATGTAGTCAATGCGGCCGGTCTTTATGCTGATGAGATTGCCAGAATGGTAGGAATTGAAAAAATTAATATTACTCCTCGCAAGGGAGAATATTATATATATGATCATGCTAAAGATTTTGAGGTTAATCATGTTGTTTTTCCTGTTCCAACTCCAATCAGTAAGGGTATTGTAGTTACTCCAACAGTTGAGAATAATCTTTTAATTGGGCCTACTTCTCATAATGTAGAAAGTAAAACTGACCTTGCTACAACTAGAGAAGGCTTAAAAGAAGTTTATAATGGAGCCAAAAAGCTTTATCCTGAACTAGATTTAAGAGATACAATTAGAGTTTTTGCCGGTTTAAGAGCGGCAGATGACACTGAAGATTTTGTGATTGAAGCTGCAGAGAATGTTAAAGGTTTTGTCAATGTAGCTGGAATTCAATCCCCTGGTCTTGCTTCTTCAACCGCTATAGCAGGTTATACAGCGGATATTCTAAAAGATGAAGGTTTAATTTTATCAGAAAAGAAAGATTTTATTGAAACTAGAGAAGAACCAGTTAGATTTTATGAAATGTCAAATACAGAAAGAGCAAAAATGGTAGATCAGAATAAAGATTATGGTCAGATAATCTGCCGCTGTGAAACTGTATCCTATAAAGAAATTTTGGATGCAATTAACGGTCCGGTTGGAGCCAGAACGGTAAATGCTGTTAAACGCAGAACCAGAGCTGGAGCCGGGAGATGTCAGGGTGGATTCTGTGGTCCAAGAGTTGTAGATATTCTGGCTGAGCAGCTCGGTATTGATCCAACTGAAGTTAAACAGGAAGAAGGAAATTCTCAAATTTTAGAATATAAAATTAAAGAATTACTTGGAAGCAGGGTGATGAATAATGCTTAAAGTTAAAAAAGATTTAGTCGTAATTGGTGGAGGTCCGGCTGGACTGGCTGCTGCTAAAACAGCTTATGATGATGGTATAAATGATGTAATGATTTTAGAAAGAGATTTTGAACTTGGTGGAATTTTGCCCCAGTGTATTCATAATGGATTTGGTCTTCATCACTTTAAGGAAGAACTTACCGGACCGGAATACGCACAGAGATTTATTAATGATATTGAGGAAAGAGATATTGAAGTAAAATTAGACACAATGGTTTTAGATGTTACAAAAGATAGAAAAGTTTATGCCATGAATAAAAAAGAGGGTTTTTTAGAAATAGAAGCTAAAGCTGTAGTGCTGGCAATGGGATGTCGGGAGAGAACTGCAGGAGCAATTGGTATTCCGGGTACCAGACCGGCTGGAGTTATCACTGCGGGAACAGCTCAACGCTATACTAATATTGAAGGTTTTGTACCGGGAGATGAAGTAGTAATTCTGGGTTCAGGAGATATTGGTTTAATAATGGCCCGGAGAATGAAGTTGGAAGGTGCTGATGTTAAAGCAGTCTGTGAGCTTTTACCCTATACAGGTGGTCTAACCAGAAATGTTGTTCAGTGTCTGGAAGATTATGATATTCCTCTGATGTTAAACCATACAGTAACTGCAATTAAAGGAGAAGGCCGCCTGGAGGCAGTTGAAATTTCTGAAGTTGATGAAAATCTAAAACCTATTCCAGAAACTGCAAAAACAATTAAGGCAGATACCTTATTATTATCAGTTGGTCTAATTCCGGAAAATGAGCTTTCTAAAAAGGCGGATGTGATTTTAGATGACCGCACAGGGGGACCAATAGTTAATGAAGGTCGGGAAACAAATATTGAAGGAATTTTTGCCTGTGGAAATGTGCTGCATGTACATGATTTAGTAGACTGGGTAACAGAAGAATCTCAAATTGCAGGTGCTCATGCTGCCAAGTATATCAAAGATAATTTCGAAAAAACAGGTAAATGTGCTGAAGTTAAAGCTGGGGAAAATGTAAGTTATGTTATTCCTCAAAAAATTGAACTTGAGTCGGGAGATAGGAAGCGGATTCCGCTTTATATGAGGGTATCAACTCCTTTAACAGCAGTTGATATTAATTTATATGCTGACGGAGAGAAATTATATTCTTTTTCTGAACCTTTCGCTAAACCGGGAGAGATGATAAGTGTACCTCTTGCTCAAAAGACACTGGATGATTTAGATAATCTAAG
This sequence comes from Halanaerobium sp. ST460_2HS_T2, assembly GCF_003337665.1. Classification (NCBI taxonomy): domain Bacteria; kingdom Bacillati; phylum Bacillota; class Clostridia; order Halanaerobiales; family Halanaerobiaceae; genus Halanaerobium; species Halanaerobium sp. ST460_2HS_T2. Next base: position 137,677 of record NZ_QPJF01000002.1, on the reverse strand, counting down.
TGAGATTAAAGTTGATATTATTGAAAAGGAGGGAGAATAAAATGATAGAAACTAAAACCCTCACCTGTGTAGCCTGTCCTAAAGGTTGTGAAGTTACAGTTGAATACGAAGGTGATGAGATAATCGATATTAAAGGCAATGCCTGTCCTCAGGGACAGAGTTATGCCGAAGAGGAGATAGTAGCCCCAACCCGAATTTTACCGACAACTATAAGAGTTAAGAACGGAGCTTTAGCTCTCTGTCCTGTAAAGACAACAAAACAGATTCCCTTAGAAAAGATGTTTAAGGCTATGGAAATTATAGGAAAAAAGGAAGTTGAAGCGCCAATAAAAATGGGAGATGTTTTGATAGAGGATATACTCGGCACTGGAGCAAATATTGTTGCTACAAGGGATATGCAGGAAAAATTATAAAAAAATAATTTATCTATACCAGAAGATTTTTTATCTTCTGGTATTTTTCTATTATTTTTATAATAAATCTCTCTAATTAAGCAGGATTTTAACTTTTTAAATCAAAGTATTATTATAGAGGGTTAAAACTTAAAAAAATAAAAGAAATAGGGGATGTTGCTGTTGCTAAAAAATATGGATTTGAAGTGGAAAATAAGTATTATTTTAACAATTATTGTGATCATAGTTATGTCTGCGGTATCATTTTTTACTTATAGTTATACTCAGAATATTATGTCAGATCAAATTGATCAGAGGATAGATGTAATAAGACATAATCAGCAAGAAGAAATATTAAGCAAATTAAATCGGCTCAAGGAGAGAACAAACTATTTTGCCAGTTTTGAAGATGTTTATAATTTAGTTAATATGAGTAACTATTATGTTGAAGAGGGAGAACTAATTGATCTGGCTGGTGGTGGCTGGATGAGTACCTTTACTAATAGAGCTTCTCTGCTCCGAGATAATAACCGAATGTTTAAAGAAACTCAATTTTCTTATGTCACTACTGCCAGTGGTATTGTCTTAGTTGATTCTCGGGTAGAGGGTGAGAATAATATTTATGAATATGCCGGGAAAACATTACCGGAAGACCAGTATAAAAATATTTCTAGTGAAGAAGTACATATTATAAATGGTAAACCACATGTATTATTTGGATCTGAAATCACAAAAGAAAACGCAGATGGGGAAGAAGAAGTGATTGGCTATTATGTAATGGCCACAAATCTTGATGTGTTTTATAGTAATACTCTGGAATCACTGGAAAATGTCTCTGCTTTTAGCCTGGTCAATTCTGATGGATATATTTTAAGTAATCTGGATAGATCATTAATGGGAACTAAAATTGAAGATCCCTGGTTTACAGAACAGATAAATAATCAAAAGACATCTGCAGTTAAAGTAGGAGATAATAGAACTCGTTATTTTGATCAGATAAGTGAAGAATATGGAATTTACATGGGAATTGATGTACCTCAGGAAGTAATTAATGGCCCTGTAAATAATGTTAGAAATATAATTTTAATTATTGCTTTAATTGGTGTAATTGTCTTATTTGTTGCGAACTATTTATTATTGAACTGGCAGCTAAAACCACTAAATAGTTTAATTGTGGCTTTTGATGAACTGGCTGCAGGTAATTTAAGTGAAAAAATATTATTAACTAAAAGTGCAGATAAAAACGATGAGATAGGCAAATTGAGTAAATCTTTTAATAATATGGTTAAAGAGTTTAAGCAGGTAATTTTAAATATTAATCAGGCTTCAGATGAAGTTGAAGAATCTTCCAGCTATTTAAAGGAAGTATCAACAGAAGTTGGAGATGTTTCTACTCAAGTAGCACAATCAATAAATGATGTTGCTTCTGGTGCAGATGATCAGGCTGCCAGTGTTGATAATATTAATCAGCAAATTAAAACTCTGGCAAATGATATTGAAAAATTAAAACAGTCGAATCAGGAAGTTGAATCTCTGGCTGAAGATATGGAAACAGCAGCTGCAGGTGGTAAAACAGAAATGGATAAGGTTAGCAGCCAGATGGCAAAGATTAGAAATGCTATCCAGGAAGTTGCTTCTGGTATCTCTAATTTAGAATCAATTTCGAATGAAATCGATGAGATTTTAAATATTATTAATAATATTGCCGAACAGACAAATTTACTTGCTTTAAATGCGGCAATTGAGGCAGCAAGAGCAGGAGAGGCTGGACGTGGATTTTCAGTAGTTGCAGATGAGATTAGAGAACTGGCCGAAGAATCAGTAAATTCAGCAGGTGAAATCAGAAAGCTGGTAGAGGATGTTAAAATTGAAACTGAAACAGCAAGTTCGAGGATGGATGATGGTATTGAAGAAATTCAAAATGGAGAAAGAGTTGTAAGTAGTGCTGAAGACTCTTTTGCTGATATAGAAAGTAAAATAAAAAATGCTTCCACCGGTATAGCTTCTTCAATCAAAATTGTGGAGGAAGTAGATAATTATAGTGAAAAAATCGTACAGGAAGTTGGGGAAATTGCAAGTATTTCGGAAGAAACTTCTGCCAATACAGAAGAAGTAGCTGCTGCAAGTCAGGAACAGAATGCGTCAATAGAAGAAATTACTTCACTTGCTGATTCTCTAGCTGATATGTCTGCTAATTTGAATCAATTAGTTAATAGATTTGATTTAAATTCTTAAAGTAATTATTATTTACTCCCGGTCAGATGGCTGGGAGTTTTCTTAGGGAGGAAGAGATTTGAAACATCTAGTTGGTTATTTTAAAAATTATCCTATTATTCCTGCAGTTCGGGAAATAAAGGATTTAGAGAGAGCAATGAATATTGAAAAAGCAGTATTAATTTTCTTATTGACTGGTTCAATTTTTGATTTAAAAAAATCAATGGAATTGGCTCATGCCAGTGATAAAATTTTAATGGTAAATATTGATCTGGTTAGTGGAATCGCTCATGATAGGGAAGGAATTAAATATTTAGCAGAAAATAATCTCTGTGATGGAATAATTTCTACAAAAGGTTATTTAATTAAAGAAGCCTCCAGACATGGTCTGATGACTGTGCAGAGAGTCTTTCTTTTGGATTCAGCCTCTCTTCTCAGTGCAGAAAAATCTCTTAATCCTCAAACTGTTGATGCAGTTGAAATCTTGCCCGGAATTGCAGCACCATATTTTATCAATAGACAAAAAAAGAGCAGATATGACTATCCAGTGATTGCAGGTGGTTTGATAAAATCGATGGAAGAAGTTGCTGATTTAAAAGAAAAAGGTATTTTTGCAGTTTCAACAAGTGATTATAAGTTATGGGATTTTAATTAAAAGGGTGATATAGATGGGGAAAAAATTGATTAATGATCCAGATAATGTAGTTAAGGAAATGATTGAAGGTATAGTAATGGCAAGTAATGACCGCCTGGAAAAATTAGATGGATATAATATTGTACTTCGAAAAGATGCACCTGTGGAAAAAGTTGCCCTGGTAAGTGGAGGTGGAAGTGGCCATGAACCTGCACATGCTGCCTATGTAGGGCAGGGTATGCTAGATGCTGCTGTGGCTGGGGATGTTTTTACTTCTCCTACTCCGGATGCGATTTTTGAGGCGGTTAAAGCAGTTGATAGTGGGAATGGAGTTCTGCTGATCATTAAAAACTATACAGGAGATTTAATGAATTTTGAGATGGCAGCCGAAATGGCTGAAGCTGAAGGTATAGAAATTGAGCAGGTAATTGTTAATGATGATGTAGCAGTAGAGGATAGCCTTTATACAACTGGCAGACGTGGGGTTGCCGGTACAGTCTTTGTGCATAAAATTGCTGGTGCAAAAGCAGCTTCGGGCGCAGAACTTAAAGAGGTCAAAAGAAGCGCTGAAAAAGTAATAAAAAATGTCAGAACTAAAGGAGTTGCCATTAATCCCTGTCAATTGCCAGCAGCAGAAAATAGTACTTTTAGTCTGGCTGAAGACGAAATGGAAATGGGGATTGGAATCCATGGTGAGCCTGGCACCGAAAAAGTAAAAATAAAAAAAGTAGATGAGATAGTTGACTCGTTGTTAAAAGATATTTTAACAGATCTAAAAATAAAAAAAGATGATAAAGTTGCATTGATGGTAAATGGCATGGGCGGTACACCACTAATGGAACTTTATATAGCAAATAGACGGGCAAATAATTTTCTATCAAATAAAGGTATAAAAATATCTAAAAATTATGTTGGAGAATTTATGACTTCTCTTGAAATGGAGGGGCTCTCGCTAACTATTTTGAAATTAGATGGAGATCTGACTAATTTATTAGAAGCAGAGACTGAAGTTAATTTATTAAAATAGAATTGAGGTAAAATTATGGCTAATAAAACAAAAGAATTATTTTTGAAAACTGCAGATGTAATAATTGAAAATAAGAATTATTTAACTGAACTGGATGCAGCTATTGGTGATGGTGATCATGGTGTAAATCTTGCCAGGGGTTTTAAAAAATTAAAAGATAAATTGGAGAACGGAAGTTTTGAAAGTAGAAGTGAAGTATTTAAATTAACTGCAATGACTCTCATTTCCAACGTAGGTGGTGCTTCAGGACCATTATATGGTACAGCATTTTTAAATATTTCAAAAGTGATTGCTGATAGTAGACTTGATCTGGAGGACTTAGTAGAAATTTCAGAAGAGGCAATTGCTGGAATTCAGAAAAGAGGTAGGGCAGAGGCTGGAGAAAAAACAATGCTGGATACTTTAATTCCCGCTTCAGAATCACTCAAAGAGAGTCGGGATAATAATCTTGATCTGGATACAGCCTTAAAAAATTGTCTACAGGCCGCTGCTGCTGGAATGGAAAATACAATAGAGATGCAGGCTACTAAAGGTCGGGCAAGTTATCTGGGAGAACGCAGTATCGGACATCAGGATCCAGGGGCGACTTCTTCCTATTTAATAATTGAAACCTTTATAAAGAATTCTTTAAAATAAAAAGATGAGGTGTAATAATGGTTAATATTTTAATTATCTCCCACAGTGAAAAAATTGCTGAGGGAACGAAGGAACTGGCTGAAGAAATGAAACAGGCTGAAGTTGATATTCAGGTAGCTGGCGGCACTGGTGATGGTCAAATGGGGACAGATGCTGATTTGATCGAAAAAAAGCTAAAAAGCATGGATTGTCAGGACGGCATAGTAGTACTAGCTGATCTTGGTAGTGCTGTAATGAGCTTTAACATGGTTAAAGAATGGCTTTCTGAAGATAAGCAGAAAAAAATAAAACTTGCTAATGCTCCTATTGTAGAGGGTGCTGTTTTAGCCGCTGTGGAAGCCAGTCTAGGAAAAAATTTGGAGGAAGTACTGGCAGCAATTGAAAAAAAATCAATATTAAATAAAAATAATTTGTAAAAAAGGATGAAATTAATGTTACATTTATGTTAAAATATATAGATGAGTAGTATTAATAAAAAATTTTGAAAGGATGATCAGATTGGTAAAAGAAAAGAAGGTTATAATCACTAATAAGACCGGTCTGCACGCCCGGCCTGCAGCTCAGTTTGTGCAGAAAGCAGGTAAATTTGATTCAAAAATTGAGATAGTTTTTGAAGAAAAAGAGGTCAATGCAAAGAGTATTATGGGTGTAATGAGCCTGGGAGTAGGAAAAGGAAATGAAATTACTGTCAGAGCAGACGGTGAAGATGCTGATAAAGCAGTAGAAGAACTTGTTGATTTCATTGAGGTTGAAATGGCAAAGGAGGACGAATAGTGATTTTATTGGAAGGAATTGCTGCTTCCCCTGGTATTGCTATTGGAAAATCATTACTCAAGCTAGAAAAAGAAATTGAAATTGATAAAGAAAATATTGAAAATGATCAGGTTGAGCAGGAAATTGAAAAGTTACATAATGCTCTTACTGAATCAAAAAAACAGTTGCAAGAGTTAAAAGAAGAAACTGCTGAAAAACTCGGAGAAGAAAAAGCAGAAATCTTTGCTGCTCATTTAATGATTTTAGATGATCCCGAGGTAATACCTGCATTCGAAAATAAGATCAAAGATAATAAGCTGAATGCAGCAGCTGCAGTTAAAGAAGTAATTGATGAATTTGCTGCTATGTTTGCGGCAATGGATGATGAATATTTAAGAGAACGTGGTTCTGATATTAAAGATGTCGGCATGAGAGTTATCAAAAATTTACTTGGTATTGAAGATATAGCTGATAAAATGGACGAAGAGGTTATTATTATTGCAGATGATTTAACACCTTCGGATACAGCTCAGCTGGATACGGAAAAAGTTTTAGCTTTTGTAACAAAAGAGGGTTCAAGAACTTCTCACTCTGCAATTATGGCTCGTTCGCTGGGAATTCCTTCCGTTGTGGGAGTGGGTAGTGAATTAATCGAAAAAGCTGAAAATGGAATGAAGATTATTGTAGATGGCAACAGTGGAAAGATATATTTTAATCCGGATAAGTCGACATTAGATAAATATGAAGAAAAATTAGAAGAATATGAAGCTGAGCAGGAAAGATTAAAAGCTTTTAAAGATAAAAAAGCAGAAACTAAGGATGGACATCAGGTAGAAATTGTTGGTAATATGGGTAATTTAAAAGATGTTGTACCTATTTTAGATAATGGTGGGGAAGGTGTTGGTCTTTTCCGAAGCGAATTTTTATACATGGATCGTAGCGAATTACCTACTGAAGAAGAACAGTTTGAGGTTTATAAAGAAGTTGCAGAGAAGATGGGAGATAAGCCAGTAATTATCAGGACTCTGGATGTTGGTGGAGATAAAGAACTGCCCTATTTAGATTTTCCTGATGAAATGAATCCGTTTTTAGGTTATAGAGCTATTAGAGTCTGTTTAGAAAGAGATGATATTTTCAAACCGCAGTTGCGGGCATTGTTAAGAGCCGGCAGCTATGGAAATCTGAAAATTATGTTTCCGATGATTTCTTCTCTTAATGAACTTCTGGCTGCTAAAGAAAAAGTAGAAGAGGCTAAGGCTGAGCTTAAAGAAGAAGGATTGGAATATAATCCAGATATTGATCTGGGAATGATGATAGAGATCCCTGCAGCTGTCATGATAGCTGATAAACTTGCCCGCGAGGTTGATTTCTTCAGCATTGGAACCAATGATTTAATTCAGTATACAGTGGCAGTAGATAGGATGAATGAACAGATTGCGGAAATGCATACTCCCTACCATCCGGCGGTATTGAGGATGATTCAAAAGACTATTGAGTCAGCTCATGCCGAAGATATCTGGGTTGGTATGTGTGGAGAAGCAGCTGGAGAAGAGCTGTTACTTCCATTTTTGCTGGGAGCCGGTCTGGATGAGTTCAGTATGAGTGCTGTTTCAATCTTAAAAATTAAAGAGGTTCTGACCAAATGGACTTTAAGTGAAGCAGAAGAAGTAAGCAAAAAAGTTCTTAATTTAGGAACAGTTGCCGATGTAAAAGATTATTTAAATAAGATAAAGAAATAATAAACTTCTGGCAAATTGAATATTTATATTTAAATATCCCGGACGGCTTTTTGCTGTCCGGTTTCTTTTAAATTTTTATTGATTTTAAATGATATAGTTTGAGGTGTTTTTATGAGCAGAAAAAAGGAAGAGTTTAATCAGTTTCGTCAAAAAATGAATGATATTATTTTACAGGAAGGAGATTTAAATACAAAAAGGTTCTTTAATCTCGATCATAAGGTATATCAGGATGGAGAGCTTCCTGCGAAGACTAAAGAGCTGCTGGGGCTTGTTGCTTCAATGGTTTTAAGATGTGATGACTGCATTACATATCATATTATAGAGTCTTATCAAGCGGGCTGGAGTAAAGCAGAAATCTATGAAGCTTTAAATGTGGCTCTGATTGTTGGCGGATCAATTGTAATTCCCCATATGAGAAGGGCAGCAGAACTTTTAGAAGAACTGGAAGTTGAAGCTGGCAAAAAAAAGGGTATATCTGAGAAAGAAAAAATAATTGAAGACATTGAAAGAGATATTGACCTGACTAACTATCAGGAGTTTAAAGTATATACTGATGGAGCCTGTCTTGGAAATCCAGGCCCGGGCGGATATGCAGCAATTATTTTGGATTCTAATTTAGAAAAATTAAAAGTTGTTTCTGGGGCAGAAACGGATTCTACAAATAACAGAATGGAACTAAGAGCTGTAATAGAGGCCTTAAAAGTTATTCCCGAAAATAAAAAGATAGAACTCCATAGTGATTCTAGTTATGTTATAAATGGTTTATCAAGCTGGGTTGAAGGTTGGAAGAAAAATGGCTGGAAAACTTCTAGTAAAAATGCAGTTGCCAATCAGGATTTATGGCAGGAACTTGATCAGCTTAGTTCAAAATTTAAATTATGCTATAAAAAGGTTAAAGGACATAGCGGTGATCAATATAACGAGGAAGTTGATACACTGGCAAAAAAAGAAGCAGAAAAAATTTAATTTTTCTGCTGACATTTTGGACAGATACCACTAAATTCTAAACGATGTGAATGTGCGATAAATTCTGTTTCAGTATTTATTTTATTATTTAAGTCTGAACTTAGATCAATATCTAAATCATATACTGAGCCACATTTTTCACAGCGAAAATGATAATGATGATCAGGATTGCCATCATAGCGGCTGTGATTGCTTCCATAGTCCAGGACAGTAATTTCACCATGTTCAGCTAAAACATTTAAATTACGATAAACAGTTCCCAGACTGATATTAGGTATTTCCTTTCTTACTTTTTCATATATCCAATCAGCTGTAGGATGAGATTTTGTACTCTTTAAAACTCTCAATATTGCCTTACGCTGTTTAGTCATTCTGGTTTTCTTACTCATTTTATTCCTCCTAAGCTTAATTAATAATCATTATTATCTTTTATTTAATTTTAGCAGAAATTATTTGGATATTCAAGTAAAATTTATTATATAACAGAGGGTGATAATCTTGTCAAAGAAAAAAGAAAAAAGAATTCTAACTGGAGATAGGCCGACCGGAAAATTACATTTAGGCCATTATGTTGGTAGTCTGCAGAATCGTGTCGAGCTGCAGGATGAATATGATACATTTTTAATAATTGCAGATGTACAGGCTTTAACTACAAATTTTGATAGGCCGGAGAAATTAAGTGAAGATGTAAGACAGGTTGCAAGAGACTATTTAGCAGCAGGAATCGATCCAGAAAAAACAACGATTTTTGTTCAGTCTTTAGTTCCAGAAATTGCTGAGTTGACTATTTTTTATTCGATGATTGTTACAGTTAATCAGCTGCGCCATAATCCAACAATCAAATCTGAAGCTGAACAGTATGGCTATAAAGAAATGTCTTATGGATTTTTAGGTTATCCAGTAAGTCAGGCTGCAGATATTACTTTCTGTCGGGCAAATCTAGTTCCAGTTGGTGAAGATCAGATACCACATATTGAACAGACTAGAAAAATTGTTCGTAAATTTAATAATATGTATGGTGAGGTTTTCCCGGAGCCTGAAGCTTTAATTAGTGATTTCCCAAGGTTGATGGGGCTTGATGGAAAGAATAAAATGAGTAAAAGTTTAAATAATGCAATTTATTTAAGTGACAGTAAGGAAGAAGTACAGCAAAAAATTATGCAGGCTAAAACTGATCCCGCCAGAATCCATAAAGATGATCCCGGTCATCCAGAAGTTTGTACTGTTTATCATTATCACGAAGCTTTTAATAGTGAAGAATCCGATGAAATTGCCGAAAAGTGTAGAGCAGGAACAATTGGCTGTGTTGCCTGTAAAAAGCGGCTGGCGGAAAAATTAAATGCTTTCCTTGATCCAATGAGGGAAAGAAGAAAAAAATATCTTGAGAATCCAGAACTTGTTGATCAGATATTAATGGATGGTACAGCAAAGGCTAGAGAAGAGGCACAAAAGACAATGAAAAAAGTCAGAGAAGTTATGAAAATCGATTATTTTAGTAAGTAAACTGGAGGGAGATTTTATTGTTTGAATCAAAGATAAACATTGCCCTATTTTTTGGGGGACGATCAGCTGAACATGAGGTTTCTCTGCTCTCTGCTCGCTCCATCTTTCAGGCTCTTAATCAGGATAAATATAATATTTTTCCGATTGCTATTAGTAAGAATGGGTATTTCAGGTCTTTAGCTGTTTCAAAAAAGATTTTATTTGGTGAAGATAAAAGAGTTCCAGAAGTCGAAAGGACAAATGTTTTGCCAGAGGGAATTCTTAATCTTTTAGAAAATAAAATCGATCTAGTTTTTCCAGTTCTGCACGGACCATTTGGTGAAGATGGGAAGATTCAGGGTTTTTTAGATGTTTTAAATATTAAATATGTTGGCTGTAATCTCCGTGCTTCTGCAGTGGGAATGGATAAAGCATATATGAAACAAATTTTTGCTTATAATGGTATTCCTCAGAGTAAGTTTGAAATTTTAAAAAAAATGGATTACAGTCAGCAGAAAAGATCTAATTTTTTTAATGAGTTTGCTAAAAATTTAGGTCTGCCATTTTTTATTAAACCAGCTAATATGGGATCGAGTATTGGAATCAGCAGAGTAAATGATTTGCAGTCCTTTGCCAGGGCAGTTAATGAAGCCTTTGAATTTGATAAAAAACTAATTTTAGAAAGTAACGTTGAGGGAAGAGAGCTTGAGTCAGCTGTTCTCGGTAGTGAAAAAGATATTAAAGTTTCTGCTGCTGGTGAAATCATTTCTACTCATGATTTTTATGATTATCAGGCGAAATATGAAGACCAGAGCACTGAACTAATTATTCCAGCTAAACTTTCTCCTGCTGCTAAAGCAAAAATTCGTAATCTTTCTGTACAAGCTTTTAGAGCTGTTGGAGCTGAAGGAATTTCAAGACTTGATTTTTTTGTAAATGAAGAACAGGATCAAATTTTAGTAAATGAGATTAATACTATGCCTGGATTCACAAAATTTAGTATGTATCCTCTGCTTTTTGAGGAAAGTGGAATTTCATATTCTGAACTTTTAGATAACCTGATAGAACTTGCCTTAAAAAAGGATAAATAAATGAGTAAACTTCATATTTTACATGCAGATATGGATGCTTTCTTTTCAGCTGTGGAGCAGCGAGAAAATCCCGAACTGCAAAAAAAGCCTGTAATTGTTGGCGGGGTAAGTTTAAGTAACCGGGGAGTTGTTTCTACGGCTTCTTATGAAGCTAGAAAATTTGGAGTCCATTCAGCGATGCCAATTGCTAAGGCTAAAAAGCTCTGTCCGGCTGGAATTTATCTTCCGGCAAGACATGGACTTTATAAAAAAGTGTCCGGGGAAATTTTTGCGATATTAAAAAAATATACTCCCTTAGTTGAGAAACTTTCTATTGATGAGGCTTTTTTGGATGTTAAAGGTTGTGAGAGATTATATGGAGATTCTATTGAAATTGCAGAAAAAATAAAAGCTGAGGTTAAGCAAAAAACTGATTTAACAATTTCAATAGGTGTTTCAATAAATAAATTTTTGGCTAAACTTGCTTCTGATTATGATAAGCCCGATGGGCTGACTGTAATTAGAAAAAAAGATATTAAGGAGTTTATGCGGAATCTTGATATTGATAAAATATGGGGAGTGGGGGATGTTTTTGCAGCAAAACTGGCTGAAAAAAAGATTTATAAAGCCAGTGATATTTGGCCATATTCTCTGGAAGAATTAAAGAAAAGTTATGGGAAAGCAGGTGTCAAGCTCTTTTTTCTTTCGCGTGGAATAGATAATCGAGATGTAAAAAGTCAAAATGAAATTAAATCAGTCAGTCATGAGGAAACCTTTGGTGAGAACATAAGTGATCGGGATAAGCTGTTTGCCTATTTATTTAAAATGAGCGAAAAAGTTTCTTTTCGTCTTCATAGTAATTCAATTAAAGGTGCGACTATTTTTATTAAGGTTAGATATTCAGATTTTAGTACTTATAGCCGGCAGCAGTCTCTTAAAGTTGCCGTAAATAGCAGTGAAGAAATTTATCAGCGGGCAAAAAATTTATTAATTCAAAATAATTTACTGGATAAGCCACTTCGCTTGCTTGGAATAGGAGTTTCTAACTTATGTCTGGAAGGACAGGAACAGTTGAATTTATTTGCTGAAGCTAATGAAGATCAGCTGGATCAGACTATTGACGAGCTGAAGAGAAAATATGGATTTAATAAAATATCACGTGCCCGTAAATTATATTTAAATAATGATTAATTACCCACCATATTTGGTGGGTTTTTTCAATTTTATTAGTAATTATTTCTGGCTGGTAAAATTTTATAATTTTTTTTTGAAAATATAAAGGAGTTTTCTCTTTGATGTAGAATAAATTTATTAAGTGGTGGAAAGTGGAGTAAAAGGGTGGAAAGTGGGAAGTGATATTATGTTTATGGGAGAATACACTCATAATATGGATAAAAAAGGACGTTTAATTATTCCTTCTAAGCTTAGAGATGACTTGAGTGAGCAGTTTGTCATCACCAGAGGGTTGGATAATTGTCTGTTTTTATATCCCATGAATGAATGGAAAGAACTAGAAAAAAAATTAACTTCCCTACCTATGACAAGCAAAAATGCCCGTAATTTTGTCCGCTTTTTCTTTTCAGGAGCCAACGAATGTGAATTAGATAAACAGGGAAGAGTTTCCCTACCTATAAATTTAAGAGATTATGCAGATTTTGAACATGAAATAGTAATAATTGGTCTGGCAAATAGAATTGAACTCTGGGCCAAAGAAAAATGGGATAGCTACATGGATGATGTAGAAGATTCTTATGAAGATATTGCAGATGCAATGGAAGAGTTGGGAATCTAGAAAGGACAAATATGGAATTTGAACATCAGGCAGTATTATTAAATGAGGCAGTTGAATATCTTAATATAAAAGAAGACGGGACTTACCTCGATGGAACTCTGGGGAGAGCAGGTCACAGTTCGGAAATTTTAAAACACCTCTCTCAAAAAGGTAAACTAGTAGCAGTTGATCGTGATACAGCTGCTATTAAGGAGGTTAGAGAAAAATTCCCAGCTGAAGACAGACTAATTCTGGAACATTCTAATTTTCAGGATTTTGACAAAGTTTTTGCCAAATTGGGGATTGAAGCAGTTGACGGAATGCTTTTTGATTTAGGTGTTTCTTCACCACAGCTTGATAATCCTGAGCGGGGTTTTAGTTATCAAAATGATGGTCCACTTGATATGAGAATGAATCCTGAACAGAAGTTATCAGCCAGGGATATAGTAAATAATTATTCTAAAAAGCAGTTAGAAGAAATAATTTCTGAATATGGAGAGGAAAATTGGGCTGCCAGAATAGCAGAATTCATTGTAAAAATGCGCAGAGAAAAAGAAATCAGCACAACGAGTGATCTGGTTGAAGTTATTAAAGCAGCTATTCCAAAAGCAGTCAGAAGGAGTGGTGGTCATCCTGCTCGCAGAACTTTTCAGGCATTAAGGATTGAAACTAATAATGAACTGGAACAACTCAAAAATTTAATTGATAAGGCAGTTTCTTATCTAAATCCCGGTGGCAGACTGGTAATTATTACTTTTCATTCACTGGAAGATAGAATAGTTAAACACAAATTTAGAGATCTGGCAAACGACTGTACCTGTCCACCGGATTTTCCAATTTGTGTCTGTGATAAAAGAGCAGAAGTAAAAGTCATAACCCGAAGTCCGATTCAAGCTTCTAAAACAGAAAAAGAGGCAAATCCACGCTCGAGAAGTGCCAAGATGAGAGTAGCTGAGAAGATTTAATTAAAAGGGGGTAGTAAAATGTATCAGGGTCAGGATTATGTTAATTCCGCTTCACAAAGCAGTTATCTTAATGAATCATCCTATAATTTTACTAATGTAAAAAAACAGGCCTTTACAATTTTATACATATTTATGCTGGTTTTTGTTAGTATTTCAATTTTGTTATATGTTTCTCAAATTTTGAATATTAATCATAGCAGTTCCAGATTGCTGGGTCTTGAATCCAAACTGGAAGCTATTAAATCAAGAAATGAGAGGCTTGAAGTTCAACTGGCAAGTAAAACTTCACTGGCTGAAATAGAAAAAATTGCTAAAAAAGAATTAAATATGGTAGAACCAAGTGAAAAAGAAACTCTGGTTTATAATAATCAGTTAAAAAAAGAAGAAAAATATATGGCTGATCTTCCAAAAGAAAAGTTTTTCTTAGCGCAAATTTATGATAAAATAATAAAAGAAGTTATTACTGTTCAGGCTGAATCACTTGAGTAGGAGGATTAAATTTGCAGCAATTTGAAGAAAGCTCAAAAAATAGAATAATATTCTATTTTGCTATAATATTTATACTTTTTATTATCCTGGCACTAAGACTTGTCTGGATCCAGGTCATTAATAGTGCAGAATATGAACATAAAGCTCTAAACCAGCGAATAAGAGAATTTGTAGTTGATTCAGAAAGAGGAATAATTTATGACAATACCGGCAGGAAACTAGCAGTCAGCTTACCAGCTAAGACTGTAGTTGCTCTGCCGGATAATATTATTAATCCTGAAAAAACTGCGGCTGAACTGGATAAGATTTTAAATATTGATTATAAAACTATTTATGGCAGAATAACTTCTGATGCAGCTGCAATTTTTTTGCAGAGAAAAGTTAGTGATGAATTATATAAAAAAATCGAAGCAAAAAATTTAAAAGGGATTACATTTACTGAGGAAAGCAAACGTTATTACCCTGAAGGAGAGCTTGCATCTCATATTATTGGATTTACTGGAGTAGATAATAATGGACTTAATGGACTAGAATTATCTTATAATAACTATTTAAGTGGCAAAGCAGGTAAAATGATTATAGAGAAAGATGCTCAGGGAAAAACTATACCGAATGGAATTAGAGAAGCTGTACCGGGTAGAGATGGTTATAATGTTTATCTGACTATTGATGAGGTAATTCAGTATATGGCAGAAAAAGAACTAAAAGATGCTGCTGATAAATTTGATTTCTCTGGTGGTTCGGTAATTGTAATGGATTCTTCGAATGGAGACATACTTGCAATGGCTAATACTCCGCTGTATGATCCAAATCAATTTGGAGATTATCCTGAAAAAAACTGGCGAAATAGAGCTATTAATGATGTTTTTGAACCGGGCTCAACCTTTAAGATTATAACTGCTGCTTCGGCTCTGGAAGAAGGAGTAATTACTGAAAATGATATTTTAACTGATCCCGGACATATATATGTCGAAAATGAAGAGATAAACTGCTGGAGCAGTCGAGGACATAGAAAACAGACCTTTGCTGAGGTTATTAAAAATTCATGTAATCCCGGCTTTGTAGAAGTAGGAATGAAAATGGATAAAAAGACTTTTTATTCCTATATTAAAGCTTTTGGTTTTGGAGAACAAACTGGGATTAGACTGCCTGCAGAAGCTAGAGGCATTATCCCCGAATATCAGAGAATAGGTCCTGTAGAACTGGCAACTTTTTCTTTTGGTCACGGGATTTCTGTGACACCAATTCAGCTGGCAACTGCCATCTCAGCAGTTGCTAATGAGGGTAAATTAATGCGTCCCAGGCTGGTTAAAGAGGTTGATACTGGTGCAGGAACTAAAAATATTATCAATGAGCCTCAGCTTGTCAGAAGAGTTATATCTAAAAGCACAGCTGATAAGACAAAGGAATTATTAAAACAGGTCGTAGAGAGTGGGACAGGAACTCATGCTGCGATTGAGGGTTACGAAATTGGTGGAAAAACAGGTACTGCCAAGCATTATAATGAAGATATTTATGATTCTTCGTTTATTGGTATAGTTCCAGCTGGCGATAGAGATTTAGTGATTTTGACTATCTTGTATGATATCAAAGGGGAAACTTATTATGGCAGTCAGACTGCCGCGCCTGTTTTTAAAAATTTAACTGAAAATATTTTAAATTACTTAAATATTAAACCGGATCCGGAAGCAAATTTTGTTTATAATAATTCACAAAAAGAAGTAACTGTTCCCGATTTAACAGGACAAAGTTTTTTAAATGCTGAAAGACGTTTGAGAGAAGCTGGATTTAATGTTAAACTAATTGGAGATGGAGAAACAGTTAGAACTCAGCTGCCTGTGTCCGGAGTTAAGAGCAATTACAATTCTACAGTCTGGCTTTTCAGCCAAAAAGAAGATAAAGAAAATATTTTAATACCAGTACCTGATTTTCGGGGTATGCAGGGAACTGCAGCAGTAAAACTTGCCCGACAAAAAGGGCTGCAGGTTAGTCTCAGTGGTTCTGGTAAGGTTATTGGTCAGTCAATTTATCCAGGACGCAGAATTAAAAGTTCAAATAAAATAAATTTAAAACTCCGTTAGTTAAAATTATATTTTATGGAGGTTATCTTGATATGGAGTTAAAACAATTATTTAAAAATATAGATTTTGAGTTAAAACAGGGGAACTTAAATCAAAAAATCACAGAAGTAAAATATGATTCACGAGAAATTGAAAAAGACAATTTATTTATTGCAATTAACGGATTTGAAGTAGATGGCCATCAATTTATTGAACAGGCCATTAAAAATGGAGCTGCTGCTGTAGTTATCGAAAAAGATCTGTCAGAATATCAGACTGGAATTAGTTATATTAAAGTTGATAATTGTCGAAAAGTCATGGCAGAGCTGGCAAAGAACTTTTTTGGTAATCCTCTAAAAGATATAAAGTTGATTGGGATTACAGGAACCAATGGTAAGACAACAACTTCTTATTTATTATATAATATTTTAAAGGAAGCTAAAGGTAAAGCTGCTCTTTTTGGAACAATCAAGAATATAATTGGGGAGCAGGAGCTTGACTCAAGCCGAACAACTCCCGAATCTGTTGATTTATATAGATATTTTTCTCAAATGCGGGAAGCAGAAGTTAAATACGGTGTTATGGAAGTTTCTTCTCATGCACTTGACTTATATCGGGTTTATGGTATGAAGTTTGCTGCTGCTATTTTTACTAATATTAGTCCTGAACACCTTGATTATCATAAAAATCTGGAAAACTACAGAGAAGTTAAAGCAAGATTATTTGCTCAACTTTCTCAGGCTGAATTTGCAGTGATTAATCTTGATGATTCCAATTCTGATTACATAAAAGAAAAATCAGGTGGAAAAAATTATTTTTATAGTCTGAATGCGAAAACTGCAGATCTTTATACTACTGATTATGAACTTCACCAAAAAGGTATGGAATACAGAACCGGAGGTAAGTTAGATACATTTTTTGAATTAAATTTGGGTGGTATTTTTAATATTTATAACTCGCTTGCTTCTATACTTACAGCTAAATTATTGGGTATTAAAAAAGATACAATTAAAAATGCCCTGGCTAAAATTTCTTCTGTTCCAGGTCGCTTTGAAATTATTAATGCTGGACAAGACTTTCAAATTGTTGTTGATTATGCCCATACTCCTGATGGTATGAAAAATGTTCTGGAAACTGCTTCAGCTATGGAAAAAAATAGATTAATTGTTCTTTTTGGCTGTGGTGGTGATCGAGATCGTAGCAAAAGACCTGTAATGGCTTCTCTGGCAGAAAAATATACAGATTATACAATTGTGAGCAATGATAATCCACGCAGTGAGGATCCAGAAAACATATTTGCTGAAATAAAGAAAGGTTTTAGCAAGAAATTTAATGCTTATGAGATTATTCCCGATCGCAAAAAAGCAATAGAGAAGGCAATCCAAATTGCTGAGAAGAATGATTTAGTAATGCTGCTGGGGAGAGGACATGAGCAATATCAGATTTTAAAAAATAGAAAGATCAAACTTGATGACCGTCAGATAGCCCATCAGGCGGCAGTGGAAATGAAAGGGATTTAAATGCATAATTTAAGTTTAAGCCAAATTATTGATTTTACAGAAGCAGAACTGCTGCAGGGAAATAAAGATCAGATGATAGAAGAGGTTGTTATTGACAGCAGGGATGTTAAAGATAATTATTTGTTTATTGCAATTATTGGGGAAAACCAGGATGGTCATCTCTATCTTTCTGATGCTGTAAAAAATGGCGCTAGTGCGGTAATTGTTGATCGGAAAATTGAGTCTGAGCTTGGGCAGTCTTCTAAAACAGCAGTTTTAAAAGTTGCTGATACTACAAAGGCTCTTCAGGATTTAGCTCATAATTACAGAAAATCATTTTCCGATTTAAAAGTTATTGCAGTTACTGGCAGTGCAGGTAAAACTACTACCAAAGATTTAATCTACTCTGTTTTGAAGCAAAAATTTAGTTGTTTAAAAACAGAAGGAAATTATAATAACCATATTGGACTTCCTCTTACTTTATTAAAATTAACTGCAGATAATGATGTTGCTGTGCTAGAAATGGGAATGAGTGCAGCAGGAGAAATTAAACTTTTGGCAGAAATTGCAGAACCGGACATTGGAATTATTACAAATGTTGCAGCAGCACATTTAAAACAGCTCGGTAGTCTGGAAAATATTGCTCAAGCAAAGAAAGAATTAATTGATCAGCTTAAGCCTTCAAGTACAGCGATTTTGAATTATGACAATTCGTATACTAAAAAAATGGGGGAAACAACAGCTGCTAAGGTAATATATTTCGGTTTTGGCAGTGGAGCTGATCTGCAGACTATTAAATATAATTTTGACAGTAAAAATGAAATTTTAACTTTTAATATTAAATATAAGGATGACAATTACTCTTTTAACTTCAATAAAGCCGGCAAACATAATATTTATAATGCAATGCCTGCTATTATAACTGGCTTATTATATGGCCTTAGTTTTGAGGAAATACAGCAGGGTTTGATGAAGACTAAATTTTCTTCTAATAGAATGGATTTTGTCGAACTGAACTGTGGAGCCAGAATAATTAATGACAGTTATAATGCTAATCCGCTTGCAGTTAAAGCTGCTCTAGATGTTTTGATGGAACATCAATCAGAGAGAACTATTGCTGTTTTAGCTTCAATGTTGGAATTGGGGGATCAGAGTTCCAGTAAACATCGAGAAATTGGAGCTTATGCTGCCGGTAAAGGGATTGATTTACTGGTGACAGTTGGTCCTGAGGGAAGAGAAATTGCGGCTGGTGCCAGTTTAGAGATGAATTCAGAAAGAATAGTTATTTTAAAAGATAATAAAGAGTGTATTAAATTTCTCATTTCTGAAATAAAAGCTAAAGATTTAGTTTTAATTAAAGGTTCACGTGCCAATCACCTGGAAGAAATTATTGCCGCATTGAAAACTGAGGAGCTTTAAAATGCAATATATTTTAGCCTATCTTTTGCCACTATTAGTAATTATATCTGGTGGGAATATTTTTATTAATTATATAAAGAGAATTAATTTTGGCCAGCAGGTACGTGACTATGGTCCGGAAAGTCATCTGCAAAAAGCAGGAATTCCAACTATGGGAGGGCTGTTAATTATACCTGTTTTTTTGTTAGTTTCCCTTTTTTTTGTATCTTTGAATTTTGAAACTGCTGCGGTTTTGTTATCAACCTGCATTATGGCTTTAACAGGCTTTTTAGATGATTTTTTAAAAATAAAACTGGAAAGATCTCTGGGTTTAAAGGCCTGGCATAAGATAATTTTACAGACAATAGCAGCCTTGGTGATTGCAGTAACTGCAGTTTTTATATCCGAGCAGCAAAGTTTAATTATTCCTTTTTTTGGTGCCTTAAAAATAGGTAGGCTCTTTAAATTTTTTCTGACTTTTGGAGTTGTAATAGGCAGTTCTAATGCTGTTAACTTAACTGATGGATTGGATGGACTGGCGGCAGGGATAACTGCTGTTGTTTCTGCTTCATTTGCGTTAATATTTTTCTTTCAGGGTCTTGAGGACTATAGTCTTTTAATGTTGATAATGGCTGGTTCAACTACGGCTTTTCTCTGGTTTAATGCTAATCCGGCCTCAATTTTTATGGGAGATGTTGGTTCACTGGCGATAGGAGGTTTTTTGGGAGCTGTAGCAGTTTTAACTGGAGCAGAAATTTATTTACTTATTATTGGTGGAATCTATGTAATAGAAACTATTTCAGTAATGATTCAGGTTCCTTATTTTAGGATTACTGGTGGGAAAAGAATTTTTAAGATGACGCCTCTTCATCATCATTTTGAGCTCAGCGGACTGGCAGAAAATAAAATAGTATTTCGCTTTGTGATTATTACAATTATATTGTCTTTATTTGCAATTAGTTCATTAATGTAATTGAATATAAATTTTAAAGGAGTTAGATTTTATTGAATTTAGATTATCAAAAAGTCGCAGTTTTTGGTTTTAGTCCGAGAACTGGTCTTGAAGTTGTGAAATATCTTGCAAAATTTGATCTGGAAATTATTGTTTCAGACTCTAAAACTAGAAAAGAGCTTGATCATTTAATAGCTCAGGTGGATTGTGATCAAATCAAATATGAACTTGGAAATGGAACAAATGAGATCTTAAAAAGTGATTTGATTATTTTAAGTCCTGGAGTTCCTTATGATCTGGAAGTTTTAAAAAAGGCGAGAAAAAAAGGTATTGAGACAATTAGTGAAATAGAATTTGCTTTTAGACAGTCTGAGGCTGAAATAATTGGGATTACTGGAACCAATGGCAAGACCACTACTACCGAACTTCTGGGAGCTATGTTAAAAGATCTGGATGGAAAAGAGGTTAAAGTAGCAGGAAATATTGGAGTTCCTTTTATTTCAATTATAGATCAGCTCCAGCCGGGAGAAAAGGTGATTTTAGAATTAAGTTCTTTTCAGCTGGAGGCGATTGAGGATTTCAGAGCAAATATGGCTCTATATCTAAATTATAGTCCGGATCATCTTGATCGCCATCACAATGAAGACAATTATAAAAAGGCCAAAAAAAATATTTTTGTCAATCAAAAAGAAAATGATCAGGCAATTATTAATTTTGATGACCCCTATCTTTATCAACTACAGCAGGAATTAAAGGCTAATGTTATTGGTATCAGTTCTAAATCTCAAAATGCGGATTTAATAATAACTGAACAGGAAGCTTTTTATAAAAAAGATGATTTAAGGCTGCTTGATTTTAGCAAGATTAATCTGCCTGGGGAACACAATCGGAAAAATGCTGCTTTCGCAGCACTGGCAGCTTATCTGGCTGGTCAGAGTTTAGAAAAGATCCAGCAGGCAGCTGAAGAATACAGACTGCAGGCACACAGAATGGAATTAGTTGATAACTCGAGAGGTTATCGAATTATTGATGACTCTAAGGCTACAAATCCTGCCGCTACGATTAAAGCTTTAAAAAGCCTGGAAAATAATATAATTCTGATAGCAGGAGGCCAGGATAGAAATGCTGACTTTACTGAACTTGCCTCGTTAATCCGGGAAAAAGTTAAAACTTTAATTTTAGTAGGAGAAACTGCAGCAAAAATAGCTCTATTATTTAAAGACAGTGAACTGGAATTAATTAAAGTTAAGAGTCTGGAAAAGGCTGTCGAACTAGGAGTTGCTAAATTAAGTCAAAATAGAACTTTGTTATTATCTCCTGCCTGTCCAAGCTGGGATATGTATTCGAGTTATAAAGAGCGCGGTAAAATATTTAAGAAAAGTGTTTTAAAAAATGTTGATTAAGGAGAAGTTATGAGAAAAAAGCTGCCCGATTTAATCTTATTATTTACAATTCTGGCTCTGGTACTAAGTGGTCTAATTATGATTTTATCAGCCAGCTCAGTCAAAGCAGAGCAACTTTTTTCTAATAGTTATTACTTTTTTATAAATCAGCTAAAATATCTGGTTGTTGCTCTTGTTTTATCAATAATTATTTATAATTTAAAATATAAAAAATTAAAAGAACTGGCCCCTTATTTTTTACTGCTATCACTGGGAACACTAATCCTGGTTTTAATTCCAGGTATCGGAAAAATAGCAGGAGGTTCTAGACGATGGCTGCCTCTGGGCCCGATTAGTTTTCAACCATCTGAGCTTGCTAAATTTACAATTGTGCTCTATCTAGCTGCGTATATAGATAAAAATAAAGATAAAATGAAAAATTTCAAAAAAGGAATTCTCCCTCCCCTGCTTGTGATAGCTTTAATATCTTTTTTAATATTACTGGAGCCTGATCTTGGTACAGCAGTTACTCTGGCAATGGTTGCAGCTGTTATGATTTTTATAGGTGGAATCAGAATTTCTGTTTTTATTTTTCTGGGTTTAATTTCTTTTCTGCTTTCACTGGGGGCTATTATAACTGAACCCTATCGTCGTGAGCGATTATTAACTTTTTTAAACCCCTGGCTCGATCCTTTAGATAGCGGTTATCATATCATTCAATCTTTGCTGGCCCTGGGCTCTGGAGGACTTTTTGGAGTTGGTGCCGGAAACAGTCATCAAAAGTTTTTGTATTTACCTGAGCCGGGTACAGATTTTATTTTTGCTGTACTGGGAGAAGAATTTGGACTGCTGGGGACTTTGTTTATTATAAGTTTGTATTTTTTGCTGGCCTGGCGTGGTTTGAAAATTGCAGCTAAAGTTGATGATGTTTTTGGATCAATGCTGGCTGTAGGAATAACTTCAATGATAGTTATTCAGGCTTTAATAAATATGGCAGTCGTAACCTCTTTGATGCCAGTTACCGGAATTACTCTGCCGCTTATTAGTTATGGTGGTTCTTCACTTGTTATTAACTTAGTGGCATTAAGTTTATTGTTAAATATATCATGTTATGTTGAAGGATGAGAAATTTATGAAAGCAATTATTACAGGTGGTGGAACAGGTGGACATATCTATCCAGCTCTTGCTGTTGCTGAAGAATTAAAAAATAAAGATTGGGAAATTTTATATCTTGGATCTGATTATCGAATGGAATCAGAAATTGTTCCAGCAGCAAATTTTAATTTTGAAGGGCTTGCTGTGAGACCACTTCCTCGTGAAATTTCAACTAAAATTATATCTTCAATATTTTATAATTCTAAGGCTTTTTTTAGAGCTATTAAATTAATTTTAGAGTTTAAGCCAGATGTTATAATTGGTACTGGAGGCTTTGTAGCTGGACCAGTTGTTTTAGCTGGAGCTCTGTTAGGGAAAAAAACAGTAATCCATGAACAGAACGCCTATCCTGGAATTACAAATAAATTACTGGCCAGGGTGGTTGACCGAGTTTGTTTGAATTTCCCAGAAGCAGGTGAATATTTTAATATTAGCCAAAAAAAAATAAGAATTACAGGTAATCCTGTCCGTCCTCGAATATTTAATGTAGATTCGGAGCGTGCTCATCAGGAATTAAATTTACAGACTGAGTTAAAAACAATTTTAATAACTGGAGGCAGCCTGGGAGCTGAAGTGATTAATCAGAATGTTGTAGAACTTTACCAATATGCGCTTCAAAACAACATTCAAATTATTCATCTAAGTGGTAAAAAAAATTACAGCTTGCTTATTGATCAGCTTAAAAAATGGGGTATTGATCCCGAAAAACCTCAGCTAAAGATTATTGATTATTTAGATGAGATGGAATATGCTTTAACAGCTGCTGATATAATTATAGCTAGAGCGGGGGCAACAGGTCTTTCTGAGATTACTAGTTCAAAAAAAGCGTCAATTTTAATTCCTTTTGCAGGAGCAGCAGAAAATCATCAGCTGCTTAATGCTCAGGCACTACAAAAAAATGGTGCTGCAGTTTTGCTGGAAGAATCAGAGCTTAGTGGGAGGATTTTGTTAGATAAAGTTAGGGAGATTATTGAAGATGAGGAAAAGCTGCGCTCAATGTCAGAGGCAGCTGGGGCTCTTTCTCAAGAAGATTCTCTCAAAAAATTAATTAAAGTAATTGAAAAATTAACATCAGAATAAGAATACTTTTATTCAATATTTTTATATAATATATAGTTTAGGGTGATTATTTTGCTTAATAAAAATTCGCATATTCACTTAATTGGTATAGGTGGGGTTTCTATGAGTGGTATTGCAGAAATCCTGGCTGAAAGAGGTTATAAAGTAAGTGGTTCAGATTTAAAATACAGCAAATATCTGGACTTATTAAAAAAATATGATGTTGAGCTGTTTATTGGTCATGCAGCCGCTAATATTGAAGGAGCAGATTTAATAGTAAAAACCAGTGCTATTCCAGCTGATAACCCCGAAATTAAAGCAGCTAAAAAAGCGGGGATAAAAATTGTAAAGAGAGCAGAAATGCTTGCCTATCTGATGAGAGATAAAAAAACTATTGCTGTTGCTGGGACTCATGGCAAAACAACAGTGACAGCAATGATTGCTGCAATTTTCAAAAAAGCCAAAAAAGACCCCGCAGTTATGGTGGGAGGTTTTCTTAAAGAACTTAATGGTAATATAGCAGATGGTAAAGGAGAATATTTTATTACTGAGGCTGATGAAAGTGATGGCTCTTTTCTTTATTTTGATCCCTATTTACTTTTATTAAATAATTTGGAACTGGATCACCCTGATTTTTATCAGGATTTGGATGAATTTATGAATATTTTTAAAAGATTTGCCGATAAGAATGACAAGCAGTCAATTCTATTATATAATAAAGACGATAATAATTTGAATTCCCTCTTTGCAAAAAGAAGAAAAATCAGCACTTTTTCTCTATCAGATGGAGAGTTTACTGGTAAAAATATTGAATATAATAACTTTGAGAGTTCTTTTGATTTTTATTATCAGGATAACTTTATAGCTCAAATTGAACTTTCTGTTCCTGGAGAATACAATCTTTACAATGCTCTTGGGGCAGCGGCAGCAGCTTACAGACTAAATATTGATATTGAAGCAATTAAATTGGCTTTAAAAGATTTTAGTGGAGTTGGCCGCAGGTTTGAGTTAAAAGGAAAAATAAAAAATTCTCAAGTTGATCTGGTAGATGATTATGCTCACCATCCTACTGAAATCAGAGAACTTTTAAAAGCAGTAAAAAAAATGAATTATAAAAAAATTAGAGTTGTTTTTCAGCCTCACAGATACAGCAGAACCAGGAAATTTTTAGATGAATTTTCTTTTTCTTTTATTAATGCAGATCAGGTATATTTAACAGATATTTTTTCTGCCTCTGAAAAGAAATCTCACCCAATTTCTCTGACTGAATTTGCTGCCAAAATTGCTAAAAATTCAGATGTAGAATGTCAGTATTGTTCTGACTTTAAGAAAATCAAAGATAAACTATTAACTGAGGCTGAAGCTGGAGATATTATTTTGACTGTTGGAGCAGGAGATATTACTGAGCTTTCAGATCAACTATTAGAAAAGAATTAATCCAGTGTTGATTCTTAATCATGTGAGGGATATTAATGGAGAAAAAATATCAAATAGTATTATTAATTTTGTTTTTTATACTTTTAACATTCATTTCATTTCTTTTTTCTCCTTTTTTTGATGTCAGGGATTTTGTTTTTCATTCCAGGACAGAAATTGATAAAAATGAATTGAGGACTAATATCAATAAATTCTATGGTAAAAATTTATTATTTTTAAATGAAGAAGAATTAAAAAAAAGTTTATTAAAACATAATTTGATTTCATCTGTTCGAATAGAAAAATCATTTCCTTCAACAGTACATGTTGTCATAGAGGAAAGAACGGCTATTGCCTGGCTTAAGAATAATGAGCACAAGTTAATTTTTTCTGCCGACGGGATTATTTTAGGAGAAAAAAAATTGGATAAAGAACTATCTGTTCCTCAATTCGAAAATTTCCCTTATTATTTTTCCGGTAATAAAATAAAATTTCCTCATTATACAGATGACATGATTAAAGTATTAAATGATCTGGAATCAAATTATTTAAAAAAGATAAAAAAAGTAGATTTTAGAGATGATATTTATAGACTTTATCTGCGAAAGGGAGGCGGAGTTAATCTGGGCAGAAATAACAAGCTGGAAGAGAAGTTTGCTATTTTGAACTCTATATTAGAAAATAATCAGGATAAAGAAATTGATTATATAAATTTGCAGGTTACTAAACACCCTGTGATTAAACTAAAATAAATATTATTTTCTTTATAATAAAGGAATAATATATTTTATATTGAATTATTTAAATTGAGCCTAATTAATAAAAAAGTTTATAATAATAAGTGTTTGGATAAGAAAGGAGGTAGACTGTTGTGAAAAGAAGAAAAATAGTTACCGGACTTGATATCGGTACTACCAAGATTTGTGCATTAATAGCAGAAGTAAGTGGAGAAAATAATATAGAGATTGTCGGGATTGGTTTAGCTCCATCTAACGGCCTCCGCAAAGGAATTGTAGTTGATATAGATAAAACCAGCCATGCAATAAAAAGTGCTGTTCAAAAAGCAGAAAGAATGGCCGGTCAAAAGGTTGACTCTGCTTATGTTGGTATTGCTGGTTCACATATCAAGTCTATCAACAGTCATGGAGTAGTTGCAGTAACTGGAGACGAGAAAGAAATAAAAGAAAGTGATATAAAAAGAGTAATTGATGCAGCCCGAATTGTTCCGGTATCAGCTGAGGAAGATATATTACATGTACTTCCCAGAGAATTTATTGTAGATGGAAGTCCCGGGATTCAGGACCCTCTGGGGATGTCAGGGGTGCGTCTGGAAGTGGAAACTCATATAATTAAAGGAGCTTCTACTTCAATTCAAAATCTGGTAAAAAGTGTTTTAAGAGCTGGTTTAAGTGTGGATGAGGTGGTTTTAGAACCGCTGGCTTCCAGTCAGGCTGTGTTATCAGATGATGAGAAGGATCTGGGTGCCGTTCTGGTTGATATTGGTGGGGGAACTACTGATGTAATTGTTTTTCATGAAGGCAGTATAGCTCACACTTCAGTTTTACCTGTTGGAGGTAATCATGTAAGTAATGATATTGCTGTAGGCTTAAGAACGCCGGTTTCTGAAGCTGAGAAAATTAAAATTATGCATGGTTCAGTCTTACCGGCCGAAATTGATGAACAGGAGAAAATTGAAGTTCTGGCAGCTAGTGGTAAGGAAAGAAAAAAATTATCTCGTAAAATGTTGTGTCAGGTAATTGAGCCGCGGATGACAGAAGTATTTTCAATGGTAAAAAAGGAATTAAATAGTGCAGGATCAGCTGATCTTACACCGGCTGGAATGATTTTAACAGGTGGAGCTTCTTTATTGGAAGGATCTGAAAAGTTAGCTTCTGATATTACAGAATTACCTGTAAGAATTGGTGAGCCTGATTACGTTAGTGGACTGTCTAATGTTATTGATAATCCCGTATATATAAAAAAGGGTGATACTATACCACGAGCTATATTCTCTACAGCTGTTGGTTTAATTGAATTTGCTTTAGAAAATGAAGATGCAAAGAATAGTAAGTTAAGTAGTAATAATAGTAATAATAGCAAAGAAATTGTAAGTGGGTTTTTTAGTAAATTAAAAAACTGGTTTAGTGAATTTTTCTAATGCCAGCTGGAAGTATTCTTAAAGCTTACATATTATCCTTAACGGGGAGGGAAAATTAGTGTTTGATATTGGAACAGAAATTGAACAGTTTGCAAATATAAAAGTAGTTGGTGTAGGTGGAGGCGGTAATAACGCCGTAAATAGAATGATAGAAGAGGGACTGGATGGAGTTGAGTTTATAGCTGTAAATACTGATGCTCAGGCCTTAATGGCATCTAATGCAGGTGTTACAATCAGAATTGGGGAAAAAATAACCCGAGGGCTGGGGGCAGGTTCAGATCCGCAAATTGGTTTTGAGGCTGCAGAAGAAAATAAGGAAGAAATTTCCCAGGCTATAGATGGAGCAGATATGGTTTTTATAACTGCAGGTATGGGTGGAGGAACAGGTACTGGAGCAGCTCCTGTAGTTGCAGAAGCAGCAAAAAAGCAGGGAGCGCTAACAGTTGGAGTTGTAACCAAACCGCTGACAGTTGAAGGTAAAAAACGAATGAACAATGCTATTTCAGGGATTGAAGAGTTAAAAAATAAGGTTGATACCTTAATTGTAATTCCAAATGATCGTTTGCTTGAGGTTGCTGAAAAACAAACAAGCCTAATGGATGCCTTTAAAATTGCTGATAATGTTTTGAGGCAGGGTGTACAGGGTATTTCCGATTTAATTACAATTACCGGTATTATTAACCTGGATTTCGCTGATGTTAAGACTATTATGACTGATGCTGGTTCTGCTTTAATGGGAATTGGTAGAGCTGATGGTGATAATAGAGCAACAGAGGCGGCTAAACTTGCTATTGCTTCTCCTTTGCTGGAGGCTTCTATTGATGGAGCCAGAGGTGTATTATTAAATATAACAGGTGGAATGGATTTAGGTATTCACGAAGCCAACGAAGCCGCTAGAGTTATTCAGGAAGTAGCTGACCCGGATGCAAATATTATTCTGGGTGCTGTAATAGACGAAGAATTTGATAGTGAGGTTAAGGTTACAGTTATTGCAACTGGTTTTGATGCTGGTTCTCCTAAAAAGAGAGTTGAGAATAGCTCCAGTTCCGCGGGAGAAGAAATGCCAGAAGAAGACTTTGAAATGGAAAGTTTTTCTGGTGATGATCTTGATATACCAGCTTTTTTAAGAA
Source organism: Halanaerobium sp. ST460_2HS_T2 (assembly GCF_003337665.1). Taxonomy (NCBI): domain Bacteria; kingdom Bacillati; phylum Bacillota; class Clostridia; order Halanaerobiales; family Halanaerobiaceae; genus Halanaerobium; species Halanaerobium sp. ST460_2HS_T2. The sequence continues at coordinate 109,329 of NZ_QPJF01000002.1, read as the reverse complement.
ATAAAAAAGGATAATAATAATTAAATCCTGATGTTCCAACATCAGGATTTAAATTATCTTTTTCTTTTAAGGTGATGCTGATGGCAAAAAAAAGTTCTACAAGTTTTAAACCCTTTGTTATAATATTTATATTAGTAATTACTTTAATTATTGGAATCCAGCTTTTTGGTGCAGCTAGATTTGAGACGATACTGGCTGCCCAGGGGGAAGTTATTGATGGTTTCTGGTCTGATGCCTTAATAGTCCGGGATGAAGAAGTTATAAAATCCCCAGTATCAGGGAAAGTCAAACTTATGGTTGGAGAAGGTGATCGACTTGCTTCGGGAATTAAATTGGCAGAAATTAAATCTTCTAATCAGCTGCAGAAGATATTTAATAAAGAGGCAGGGATAGTTAGTTTTGCGGTTGATGGACTGGAAAATAAAGTTAATGCTAATGATTTAAAACAAATAAATTTAAGTAATTTTGAAGAATTAAAGGGAAATTATAGACATCTGTTGTCCGGTGACCGAATAAAAAAAGAAGAGCCATTATACAGAATTATTAATAATTTTAAACTTTATTTAGTAGCCCAAATCCCAAATTCTCAGGTAAAAAGATTTCGAACTAATGAGTTGATCTTTTTAGAACAGAAAAATTCTGATAAACTTATTGAGGCAAAAATTGTTGATATTCGTCATAATTTAAATAATACCTTTTTTGTTATTGAATTAGATCAATTTATTTCTCGCTGGATTAATAGAAGAAGAATTAATATAAATATTATTAAAAATATTTATCGTGGTATTAAAATTCCCAGGAAAGCAGTTTTTAGTCAACCTTCGGGTCAGGGAGTACTTAAAGTCAGTGGTTATAACAAATATGAATTTCAGAAAGTAGTAATTTTAAATGGAAATTCTCAGTATGTAATAGTTAATGGTCTGGATATAGGTGAGGAAATAATTACAAATCCTGAGGACTTTGATTATGGTAGGGAGGCTTAGGTTAATGGAGAAAGAAAAGTTGATTTCTAACTTTAATCAGGTTAAAGAAAATATAAAAGCAGCAGCCGGTAGAGCTAACAGGAATTATCAGGATATAACTCTACTTGCTGTAAGTAAAAATCAGAGTTTAGACGACATTAAAATTTTAGCTGAAGCAGGCATCAATTTTTTTGGTGAAAATCGAGTTCAGGAGCTGGAAGAAAAAAATGAAATGTTAACAGCGGAAAATATTACCCTGGACTGGCATTTTATTGGACATTTGCAGAGAAATAAAGTAAAATATCTAATGAGAATGAAAAATTGTAAGATGATAGAGTCAATTGATAGTTTTAGACTGGCCAAAGAAGTTAACAAAAGAGCTAAAAAAAATAAAAGAGAGATACCTGTTTTGATTGAAATTAATATTGCAGGGGATGAAAATAAATTTGGAATAACCCCTGAAAAAGCTGAAGACTTTTTAAAGAAAATAACTAATTTCGATTATCTTAAAGTTGAAGGTCTAATGACCGTTTTACCATATTTAGATGATGCTGAAAAATTACGTTCATATTTTAAAGATATGAAAAAATTATTTGATCAGCTTTCAAAAGAGGTTATTCCTCTTAAAGAACTTTCAATGGGCATGTCAAATGATTATCAGCTTGCTGTGGAAGAAGGGGCTACCATTGTCCGGGTTGGCTCAGCAATATTTGGCGAAAGAGAATATTAGAATCTGGAGGAAGAATAATGTTTATTTTAGCAAGAACAATTAGCGCTATTTTTGAAATTTTAAATTTATTGATTATCGCTCGAGTTATTATTTCCTGGGTTAGACCTAATCCTGGTGATATGCGCTGGCGCAAAATAATTAAGTTTATTTATGATGTAACTGAACCAATTCTGGGACCGATTAGAGAGTTGCTGCCCAGAGGTGGAATTTTAGGTATTGATATTTCACCCTTAATTGCTCTGTTTGCACTTTCAATAATTAGAAATTTTTTGATTAATATTGTAATTTAAGGTGGGGACATATGTTTGACGAAGATAAACTATTAAATCATTTATATAGAGAAGAAGATAGAATACTGGGTTCACATATTTTAGATAAATGTGAACAGGTTTTAAAATATCATAAAACTCAGGCAACAGATTTTTTAAACCCCTATCAGATTGAGATTGCGATTCCTTTAATTGAACAGATTGCTGAAATCAATTTTAAAAAAGAGGGAGGCTATCCTGGAGCAGAAAGAAAAAGACTGGTTATTTTTCCAGAATATTTGTTTCCAGACCTAGTAGAAAAGCAGATAAAAATTTATCAACTAAATGGTAATTTTGCATTTCAAAAACTTAGTCACAGAGATTTTTTAGGGGCTCTAATGGGGCTGGGACTTAAGCGCAAAATGATTGGTGATATTCTTGTTCATTCAGATTTTGCTCAGATTATAGTGGCAGCTGAAATTGAAGATATTATTGAATTGAAGCTGGATAAAGTACATCAGGTACCCATAGAAGTTAAAGAGATTAAAGAGTCTGAAATTGTTAAACCTGTACAACATGAGAAAGAAATTTTAACTACTGTTGCTTCTATGAGGTTGGATTCAGTAGCCAGTTCTGGTTTTGGTGATTCCCGCAGTAAAATGTCAAGAGATATAGAGAATGAAAAAGTTAAATTAAACTGGAAAATAGAAACTGATCCGGCTGCAGAGGTAGAAATAGGGGATCTCATTTCTGTGAGGGGCCGGGGTAGAGTTAAGGTTGAAGCCGAAAGAGGTATTTCGAATAAAGGAAGAATCAAGTTAACTTTAAAAAGATTAACCTGATTTTAGAAGGAGGGATATTTTGAAGTTAAACCCACTTGATATATATAATAAGGAATTTAAAAAGTCAACATTTGGTTATAATACCACTCAGGTTGATGAATTTTTGGATGATGTGGGCGTTGCTTATGAAAGACTGCTTAAAGATTTGAACAATCTTCAGGAAGAAAATAAAGCTTTGAATGAAAAAATAGAAAACTATGAAGATATGGAAGATAAGCTGCAGAATACTCTTGATTCTATCCAGGGTACTATTTCTGAAAGAATAGAGCAGGCAGATAATGAAGCTCGAATGATTATTAAAGAAGCAAGAATAAAAGCAGAAAAAATAAAAGAAAATGCGCGTGATCAGGTCGCTTCAGAGAAACGGAAACTTGAGCAGTTGAGAGAGCAGAGAAATTTCTTTAAGATCCGCTTTCAGACACTTCTGGAAAGCCATCTTGAAATGTTGAATGAAGAAGGTGAAGAATCATTGAGAGGAAATTTCGATGATTCTAGTTTTGAAGTTGAAGCAGGAAGAGAAGGCAAAACTGATTTGGAAGAAAATAATTAAATCAGCTTGCTGGTATTAGTTATTGCAAAAAGTTATCTTTATTTTTAGAACTTGACTTATTTAGAATGATAGTTTATAATTGATAAAAATGCTATATAAATAAATTGATTTTGAAAGGGAGAGTATCAATTTTTAATAGTTTACAGCGAACCGGGGATGGTGGAAGCCGGGAAACTGAAAATTGAGAAGATCACCCTGGAGTCGGTATATGAATTCAGTAGTATACCCGTATTTCTGCGTTAAAGATTGCTGAGATAAAATTAGTGAGCTTAAAAATAAAGAATTTATCTGCTTACTTATTTTAATTAGGGTGGTACCGCGGTCTCTCGTCCCTTCCAGGACAGGAGACTTTTTTTATTTTTAATATATTTTTACAGGAGGTTATATAAGTAAATGAGTTATAAGGAGACAATTAATTTACCTGATACAGATTTCCCAATGCGGGCAAATCTAAGTGAAAGAGAAGTTGATTTTCAAAAACTTTGGCGGGAAAAAGAAATTTATGAAAAAGCAGTGGAAAATAGAGAGGGTAATGAATCCTTTATTTTGCATGATGGTCCTCCATATGCCAATGGAGATATTCATATTGGTCATGCCTTAAATAAAATTCTAAAGGATTTTGTAACCAGATTTGCAACCTTAAGAGGTTATTATTCTCCCTATGTACCTGGCTGGGATACCCATGGTCTGCCAATCGAACATCAGGTTACAAGTGAAATGAGTGATCAGGAACGAGCAGATCTTTCTATCTCTGAATTGAGAGAAAAATGTACTAACTATGCTTTAAAATATGTTGATCGCCAGAGAGAACAGTTTAAGCGTCTTGGTGTCTGGGGAGAATGGGAAAATCCATATTTAACCCTAAATAAAGAATATGAAGTAAAACAGATAGAAGTTTTCGGAGAAATGGCAAAAAAAGATTTATTTTATCGAGGTAAAAAACCTGTACATTGGTGTCCTCACTGTGAGACAGCACTGGCTGAAGCAGAGGTTGAATATGGTGAAGATCGAGCACCTTCAATCTTTGTTAAATTTCCGATGATTGATGAGGTCGAAGTTGGTGGGGTAAAGCTGAGCAATGAAGACAGCTATATAGTTATCTGGACAACTACTCCCTGGACTATTCCATCTAATATGGCAATTGCTCTTCATCCTGATTATCCTTATGTAGTAGTTGAGGCAGAAGGTGAAAAGCTGGTTATGGCAAAAGAACTAGTAGATTCAGTAATGTCTCAATCTGATATTGAAGATTACGAAATCATAAGTGAAGAATTTAGCGGCAAAGAGTTGGAAAATAAAAAAGCGCAGCATCCAATAGTTGACCGTGAATCACTTTTAATTTTGGGAGAGCATGTTACTTTAGAACAGGGTTCAGGTTGTGTACATACTGCACCTGGACACGGACATGATGATTTTGTAGTTGGTCAGGAATATGATTTAGATGTTTATGCACCTATGGATAACAAGGGTCATTTTACTGAAGAAGCTGGAGAATTTGCAGGCAAACATTATGATGAAGCTAATATTATGGTTACTGATAAATTAAAAGAAAAGAATTTGTTAATGAATCTTGATTTTATTGACCATCAGTATCCACACTGCTGGCGCTGTAAGGGTAATTTAATCTTTAGAGCGACAGATCAGTGGTTTGCTTCTATTGATGCAATTAAAGAAGAAGCACTGCAGGCTATTGCAGATGTGGAATGGTATCCAGCCTGGGGTGAAGAAAGAATGAGCAATATGATTTCTGAGCGTTCAGACTGGTGTATTTCACGCCAGAAAAAATGGGGAGTACCAATTCCTATTTTCTACTGTGATGAATGTGGTGAAGCAATAATTAATGATGATACTTTAGATTCTGTTAAAGCTATTTTTGCAGAAGAAGGATCAGCTGCCTGGTATGAAAAAGATGCAGCGGATTTACTGCCAGCAGGATACAGCTGTCCTCACTGTGATAGTAATAATTTTTCTAAAGAAGAAGATATAATGGATGTCTGGTTTGATTCTGGTTCCAGTCACAAGGCTGTTTTGGAAACTCGTGAAAACTTAAGTTGGCCGGCACAGGTATATTTAGAGGGTACTGACCAGTACCGCGGCTGGTTTAATTCTTCTTTACTTACTGCAGTGGCTACTGAAGGCAGAGCACCATATAATGAGGTAATTACCAATGGCTTTACTGTTGATAAAAAAGGAAATAAGATGTCCAAGTCACAGGGGAATGTAGTTTCTCCCCATAAAGTTATTGATCAATACGGTGCTGATATTTTGAGGCTGTGGGTTGCATCTTCTGATTTTAAAAATGATATTAAAGTATCAGATAATATTTTAAAGCAGAATTCTGAAGCATATAGAAGAATTCGGAATACTTACCGCTTTATCCTGGGAAATATAAGTGATTTTGATAGTGACGAAAATTATGTAGAATATGAAGACCGCAGAGAATTAGACCGCTGGATTATGATTCGTTTACAGGATCTGATTAAAAAGGTAACCTCTGCTTTTGAAAACTATGAATATCATAGAGTTTATCATGATGTTCATAACTTCTGTACAGTTGAGATGAGTTCACTTTATATGGACATCACAAAAGACCGACTGTATACAGATGGGACAGATTCTTTAAGCCGCCGTTCAGCTCAGAGTACTTTATATGATATCATGATGGGTCTGGTGGTTATTCTAGCACCTGTACTTCCTCATACCTCAGAAGAAGTATGGCAGTTCCTACCAGAACAAATGAAAGCTGAAGAAAGTGTGTTTTTAACTGACTGGCCGGAAATAAAGGAAAGTTTTTATGATCAGGAGCTAATTGATAAATGGGATCAATTACTTGCTTTAAGAAAAGATGTTTCGAAGGCTCTTGAACTTGCAAGAGCTGACAAAAAAATTGGGAATTCTCTAGAAGCCATGGTCGAATTAAAAGCTGCTAATGAAGAGCAGCAGGAACTTCTGGGAGCAGAAATAGATCAGCTTGCAGATTTATTTATAGTTTCTCAGGCTGAACTTAATGACCAACTAACTGCTGAAAATTCTCATCAGGGCGAGGAAAGTTCTGTTTTAGTTAGAGTTAGTGAGGCAAAAGGAGAAAAATGTGATCGCTGCTGGAAATATGACGAAACAGTTGGTGAAATAGAAGAACATGAAGATATCTGTCAGAGATGTGCTGACGTTATTGAAGCTGAAAAATAAAAAAATAGCAGACTAAAATAATTGTTTTTAAACAGCCCTAATTATAGGGCTGTTTTTTTTAATCATTTTTTAATATTCCGCTGCTATACTCATTAAATAATAAATAGGAAATCAAAAAAATATAACATGTTTTAAATAAAATGTTAAGATTTGTCTTTTGAGATAAAGGATTTATTATCTAAAAGTATAAATTAATAATAAGGGATACTTTATTCCAGTCATTTATAAAAATTGTAAACTTTAGATTGAAGGAAGTGTTTTAATGAAAATTCTTATTGTAGAGGATGAAAAAGATTTAGCTAAAATAATAAAAAAAAGATTAGAAAGAGAAAACTATACAGCTGATATTGTTTATGATGGTGAAGAAGCAATTGATAAAACTATTGTTAATGAGTATGATCTAATTATTTTAGATATTATGATTCCTAAAAAAAGTGGACTGGAAGTATTAAGAGAATTAAGAGATTGGGAGGATAAAACCCCTGTACTTATTTTAACTGCCAGAGATAGTCTGGAAGATAAGGTTAAAGGCTTAAATATGGGAGCAGATGATTATTTAACCAAACCTTTTGCTTTTGAAGAACTTACTGCGAGAATAAAAACAATTTTTAGAAGAGGGGTTAAAGAACACAGTAATATTTTAAAAAATGGAGATTTGATTTTAAATACTATTGACTATTCAGTTAAGAGAGCAGATAAAGTAATTGAACTTACCAGCAAAGAATATGCTGTTTTAGAATATTTAATGAGAAATCGAGGCCATATATTAAGTAGATCTCAGATAGAAGAACATGTCTGGGGTTATATGAGTGGTAATAACACCAACATTGTTGATGTTTATATAAGATTTTTAAGAAAAAAAATTGATGATCAGCACGAGATAAAGCTGCTGGAGACTGTTCGAGGTCGTGGATATAGAATGAAGGTTATCAAAGATGAATAAGACTTTTACTTATAAAAATTATTCCTTAAAATTTAATTTAACAGTCTGGTATATGATCATTTTGTTTCTGGTCTTAATCATTTTTAGCTCAATCTTGTATTTTTATTTAGAAGACCAGTTAAAAGAAGAAGTATATAATTTATTAGAAATCGAAATAACCAAAATAAAGGCAGATTTTATAAATGATGATAAAATATTAAATAATACTGGTGATCAAAATATTAAAGCCTTTTTTTATAATAATCAGGGAGAGTTGCTAAATGATAACTCTAAAGAGGGCTTAATTAATAATATTATTTCTGCTGACTATAATGAAAAATTTACAATTAAAGAATATAAAGATCAAAAGTGGGCGCTGCTGACTGAGGCTTATAATTTAGATAATTCTAAATCTTCCGCTTCTAATGGTTATATTACTCTTCTTTATTCTTTTAATAAGGAAGATAAAATGCTGGATAAGTTAATAATAATTTTAATATTTATGATTCCACTGACTCTACTTTTTGCCAGTGGGGGTGGATATTTTTTGGCAAGGCAGGCTTTAAAAGCAATTGATATAATCTCTTCAACTGCTGAAAAGATAAGTCAGAACAATCTCTCCCAGAGAATAGATATTCCAGAAAGTCGTGAAGATGAAATAGGAAGGCTGGGTAAAACATTAAATAACTTACTGGACAGACTTGAGACATCTTTTTTCAGGCAGAAACAATTTAATGCAGATGTTTCCCACGAATTAAAGACCCCAATTTCTGTTATTAGAGCTCAGGTTGAGGAAGCACTGGATTCAGATCAAAAATTAACTTCTGAACAAAAGGATATTTTGACTACAATAAAAAAACAAATTGATCAGTTAAATAATTTGATTTCTCAGATGCTAATTTTGGCCAAGGCAGATGAAAAAAATTTTACTCTGGAAAAAGAAAAATTTGATCTGGAGATTGTTATTGATACAGTAATAGAAGAAATGAATAATTTAGCTGCTGAAAAAAATATTTTAATTACAAAAAAAATAATTGGAGAAAACAATTTTAGAATCAAAGCTGATTTGAGTTTGATTACTCAGTTATTATTAAATCTGGTAGATAATGCAATAAAGTATACCCCTAATGAAGGGAAAATTAAAATCACTTTAAAAAATCTTGATAATTATTATGAAATTAATATCCTTGATAATGGGATAGGAATTCCTAAAAAAGATTTGAATAATATCTTTAAACGTTTTTATAGAGTTGATAAATCCAGGTCAAGAGATTATGGTGGTACCGGTCTTGGACTTTCAATCTGCAGCTGGATCGTTAAAGTTCATGGGGGAGAAATAAATGTTGAAAGCTCTCTTAGAAATGGTACTAAATTCAGGGTAATGTTACCTAAAAAATAAGGGAGGTGATTAATTTGCAGGAAGAATTAATCGAAAAAGTTATAAACATTGAGCAGCAGGCACAGGGTTTGAAAGATGATCTGGCAGAGGAAATTAAAGAATTAGAAGAAAAATATGAAAAAAGAATGGCTCGGGAAGAAAAAGTGAAGATTGAAGAAAGTAAAAAGGAAGGGGAAGAGATACTCGCAGAAAGTAAAGCTGGAGCAGAAAGATTTGCGGCAAATTTGGAAGAAGAAAGTAAAAATGAGATCAAAAAGATTGAAAATGACTATCAAAAAGTGAAAGCTGATTTATTAAAGAAATATTTTGATAAAATAATTAGTTCAGGAAGGTGAAAATAATGCCAGCTTTTTTTCAGTATCCGGCTGTAAATGCAAAATTAAAAGCTTTAAGTAGCAGTATGCTTAAAGAAAAAGACTTTCAAAAGTTAATAGAGTTAAACTCTGTTCAGGAAGCTTTTAATTATCTTTATAACAATACCTATTATCAAAAACATTTAGAAGAATTTTCAGGTCAGGAAATTCACCGGCGGCAGCTTGAACTTAATCTTAAGAAAAGTCTTGTGCTTTCAGAAGATTTTCTGAAAAAATATGTAAGCTCTGACTTGAAAAGTTTTATTGAGCATTATTTTAAAAAATTTGAAATCGAAGATTTAAAAATCATTTTAAGAACTATTTTAATGGATAGTGAAGAGAGTTATCTTACTGATAATTTAATATATATAGATCGAAATAAAAAAATTGATTTTAATAATCTTATTCAGGCGTCTTCTTACAATGAGATTAAAAAAGTACTAAAAAATCTTCATTATTCCGAAATTTTAGATGAATTTTCGGATCAGTATCAGAAAAACAAAAATTTATTTCCAATTGAAATGACTTTAGATTTTTATTATTTTTCGGAACTTAATAAACTGGCTGAGAACTTTTCCAGTAAAGATAAAAAGTATTTTGAGGAAATCATTGGAACCCACATTGATTTACTTAATATCCAGTGGGTTTATAGAATTAAAAGATATTATAATTTATCATCAGGTGAAATTTTAAATTATATTATTCCTTATCATTTTAAAGTTAAAAGAAAAGAACTGCAAAATATGAGTCAGGAAAATAAGTCGGAAAATTTAGTAAAACATATTGCTTATCAACCATATCAGCAGCTTTTAGAGAAAGCTATTAAAGATGAAAATGTTATTTTTGAAAGATTCTTTTTGAACCATATTTTTAAAAAATTACAGCAGATTAAAACAGAAAGCTTTTTTACGATCTCTAATATACTGGCTTATTTATATATTAGAGAATATGAATTAAGAGATATAATTACTGTTCTGGAGGGAATTAGATATTCACTTCCTAAAGACAGGATTAAAAATTTCTTAATTCGAAAGGAGGTGTGATTTTGGGAATTAAAAAAATGAAAAAGTTTCAGATTCTCGGTTTAAAAAGAGATATTGATTCTATAACTGAGGAGATGATGAGAAATAGTGAGATAGAACTTTTGAAAACTGAAAAATATCATAAAAATTTTAAAAGCAGTCAAATAAAAAACTCTTATAAGTCTTGCTTTAATGAATTGGATCGGATGCTTGATAGTTTGAATTTAAGTAAAACAATTGAAAATATTGATTTTGATCAGCTCAATAAAGTTAATCTAGAGAAATTCAAGGATTTTGTTCAACCGATTCAGAAAAAGATTAATAAGCTGGAAAGAATAACCAAAAAACTCGATGCAGAAGAAAAACGCTTAAATAATCTGATTAAACATGTTTATGTTATGAGAAATATTGATATTGAACTTCAGAGCCTAAAGAATCTATCCTATATCACTCTTATTTTTGGTAGTTTAAGTCAGGAAAGATATGAGCGATTAATTGAGAATGTTACGGAAGTACCGGTGCTTGTTCTGGAAGTTAATCGAGATCAGGATCGAGTCTGGTTTTTTACATTTGCTAAAAAGAATTATCAACAAAAAGCACTTGATATTTTGAACTCAGCAAATTTCCAGAGAATTGAATTACCTGATAGAGTAAAAGAATCGCCAAAAGAGATATTAAATCAGGCCAGACACAGGCTTGATAAAATAGAAATTATTAGAGACCAAATAAATTTAGAATTTAAAAAACTGAAGCATCGTCATCAAAATCAGCTGTTAGATTATTATCAGCAGATGCTGGTTTTTAATAAAATTACAGATGTTAATAATAGTTATTATGGGGAAAGCAATTATTTTTTCATTACAACTGGCTGGATAAGTGAAGAAAATGAAAAAGAATTTGAAAAACTGATTTCAGATAATTATACAAAAGTAATATACAGCAGCCAGGAAGTAAAAAATGCTGAAGAGGAAAATCCCCCAACAATTATTGAAAATCCAGAGTGGATAAAATCTTTCACATCTCTGGTTAAGCTTTACGGTCTGCCTAAATACGGGGAAATTGATCCATCACTATTTTTTGCTCTGAGTTATATTTTATTATTTGGGATAATGTTTGGAGACTTAGGCCAGGGTTTTGTTTTTGTAAGTCTGGGCTTTGCTATTTATAAAAATAAAATAGATTTTATTAAAAACAAGGATGCTGCCTATATTTTAATTTCAATTGGATTTTCTTCAATGGTCTTTGGTATATTTTATGGAAGTCTTTTTGGGCTTGAGGACCTGATACCTGCTCTTATAATTAGACCAATGGATAATATTATGTTTTGGCTTGGTTTTACTGTAATGATTGGTATTTTCCTTTTAATTACTTCTATGATTTTCAACTTATTTAATACTTTTAAAAACAAAGATTATACAGAAGCATTATTTTCTGATAGTGGTTTAAGTGGTTTAATATTATATCTATTTTTACTTAGCAATTTAGCCTATTATGGGATTCAGAATAAACTTCTAATGCCAGCACCTGTGATCGCAGCAGTCTTTATAATATTATTACTGCTTATCTTTCTTAAAGAACCACTTGGTAATTTGTTGACAGAGCAGAAGTTTAGTATTGATAAAAAAATATCTGAGTATATACTGGAATCTGCATTTGAACTTTTTGATACAGTTTTAAGTTATTTGAGTAATACCCTGTCTTTTTTGAGGGTTGGAGCTTTTACTTTAAATCATGTTGGACTGTCAATGGCAGTAATTATTTTGTCAGAAATGATAAATAATAATGCTGGTAGCCTGCTGGTTTTAGTTGTCGGGAACATTGTTATTATGATTCTGGAAGGTGTTGTTGTAGGAATTCAAATTTTAAGATTAGAGTTTTTTGAGATATTTGCAAAATTCTACAGTGGCAGTGGAAGAGAATTAAAACCACTTAAGATTGAATAATTTTAGGAGTTATTTAAGCTCTTGATTTTAAAATAACTCGTTAAAATTATAAATATTATGATGGGAGGAAATAAAATGATTTTAACATTAACTTTATTAAGTTTATTTATTACAGCACTTATAGGGGGAATAATTATGTTTAAGAAAACAAATAAGAAATGGTTGAAGTATTCAATTTTAAGTATTAATTTAATTTTATTATTTACTCTGGTGATTCTGGGCTCAAATTTAGCTCTACCAGCAAGAGTATATGCTGCTGATACAGCTGTTAATACATCTTCTAACTTAGGTCTGGGATATCTTGCAGCAGGACTTGCAGTAGGTATTGCTTCAATTGGTGCCGGTATTGCGGTTGGAATTGCTGGCTCAGCTGCTATTGGAGCAATTAGTGAAAAACCTGAAATTTTAGGTCGAGCCTTAATTATTATTGGTTTAGGAGAGGGAATTGCAATTTATGGATTAATAATTTCAATTATGATTCTGGGAAGATTATAGGTGATATAGTATGAAAATATACTGTATTAGCGATAATATTGACACAAATATAGGTTTAAGATTAGTTGGAATAAATGGAGTTGTTATTCATGAAAAAGAAAAAGTTATAGAAGAGATTAACAGGGTTAGGAAAAAAAATGATATAGGTGTTCTTTTAATTACAAGGAAATTAGCAGAGCTGGTACCTGATTTAATTGATGAACTGAAATTATCTGCAGAACTTCCTCTGGTGCTGGAGATTCCTGATCGACATGTTGATCCTGAGGAAGAGCCAGAATATATTACAAAATATGTCCAGGAATCGATTGGTATTAAGATTTAATAAGGATTAACATTCTTTGCTCGATGCATTAATGCAGAGTTAACCTTTCGTCTATAAAAGAAAACTCAGCATGACATGCTCGATGCATTAATGCAGAGTTAACCTTTCGTCTATAAAAGAAAACTCAGCAAAAGAGGTGAGAGATGAGTGGATATTGCAGAAAAAATTATGGCCATTAAAACTGAGATTATTGATGAAGTTAAGCAGGAAAATAACAATCAGATTGAAAAGAAACGTAAAGAATTACAGAAAAGATACGATAATTTTCAAGAAGAGCTGGATAATAAACAGAAAAATATTATAAATAATTATGAAAATATGGCGGAGCAAAAAAGAGAACAAATAATCTCAAGAGCAATTTTGGAGAAAAAAAATCTCAAGAGAAAAAAACTAAATGATTCGATTAATAACTTTATTCAGGAATTACATGAAAAACTGGATGAGTTTACAGCTGAAAAAGATTATTGTTTATTTATTTTTAATTCTATAAAAGCAGCCGCTAAAGAATTGCCAGATCAGGAGTTTACTGTTTTATTGAGAGAAAAGGACAGTGAATTCAAGTCTGATTTAGAGGAATTGCTGGAAAAAGAAATGGATGATTACCAATTCGAGATGAGACTAACTGAGAAAATTAAATCCGGAGGCTTTATAATTAAAGCAAAAAACAATCAGCAGATGATAGAAAATACTTTTGCGGCTTTAATTGATTCATTTAGGGAAGAGATAGCCATAGAATTAAAGAATAATATTTTAACACAGAAGTAGGATAAATGGATTAGGAGTTGGTGAGTATGGAAAAACAGGGAAAAATAACTTTTATAAATGGCCCGGTTGTTGAGGCTGAAGGTATGTCCGGTTATATTATGCGAGAGCTTGTTTATGTTGGAGAATTAAAATTGGTTGGCGAAATAATTGAACTTGATGGAGATTCGGCTACTATTCAGGTTTATGAAGAAACGAGTGGAATGAAGCCGGGTGAACCAGTGTTTTCTACCGGCCATCCACTTTCAGTTCAGCTTGGTCCAGGTATAATTGGAAATATATTTGATGGTATTCAGAGACCTCTGCCTTTTTTAGAGAAAAAAAGTGGCCCCTTTATAGAAAGAGGTGCCAAAGTCAGTGCTTTAAATCCGGATAAAGAGTGGGAATTGAAAGTTTTGGTTGAAGAAGGTGATTATCTTGAGTCAGGTCAGATAATAGCAGAAATTGATGAGACTTCAGTTATTGTTCATAAAATTATGGTTCCCCCAGGCAAAGAAGGAGAAATCATTGATCTGGTACCTGATGGTAGATATTCTATTGATCATGTAATCGCTAAAATAAAGGATGAAGAAGAAAATATAACTGAAATAAAACTTTATCAGGAATGGCCGATTAGAAAACCAAGGCCTTATAGTGACAGACTTGAATTAGGAGAACCATTACTTACAGGTCAGCGGGTACTTGATACTTTTTTTCCAATTGCTAAAGGTGGTACAGCTGCTATTCCCGGAGGTTTTGGAGCCGGTAAAACAATGACTCAACATCAGCTGGCCAAATGGTCAGATGCAGATTTAATTATCTATATTGGGTGTGGAGAACGTGGAAATGAAATGACGGATGTTTTAGAAGAATTTCCAGAATTAACAGACCCCAAAACTGGTAAATCAATGATGGAAAGGACAGTTTTAATTGCTAATACATCAAATATGCCTGTTTCTGCAAGAGAGGCCAGTATTTATACCGGAATTACTCTAGGAGAATATTATCGCGATATGGGGTATAATGTAGCAATTATGGCTGATTCTACGTCGAGATGGGCGGAAGCTTTGAGAGAAATTTCGGGGCGTTTGGAAGAAATGCCTGCTGAAGAGGGTTTTCCAGCTTATCTTCCAACTCGACTAGCAGAATTTTATGAAAGAGCAGGTTACGTAAAAACTCTTGCCGGTGAAAATGAAGGTTCAATATCATTAATTGGAGCAGTATCTCCTCCAGGTGCAGACTTTTCAGAACCGGTTACTCAGAATACAAAAAGATTTGTTCGTTGTTTCTGGGCTCTCGATAAATCGCTGGCAGCTTCCAGACATTTTCCGGCAGTAAGCTGGCTTGATAGTTATAGCGAATATTTAACAGACCTTGAGCCCTGGTTTAAAGACAACGTGAATCAGGAATGGCTTGAGTTAAGAAGCCGGGCAATGTCTTTATTGAAAGAAGAATCAAGATTGCAGGATATAGTTCAGCTGGTGGGAGAAGATGTATTACCCGATAATCAGCGTTTAATTTTAGAAGTAGCAAAACTGATAAAAATTGGTTTTTTACAGCAGAATGCTTTTGATGATATTGACAGATATTCTGATATAAAAAAACAGTACTGGCTTTTAAAAATAATACTTTATCTTTATGATCAGGCAAAGCCGCTGGTGAAGAAAAGTGTTCCAATCAGTCAGTTAAAAAATAATGAGTTGTTTAACAAATTATTAAGGTTAAAGAGTACAGTCGCTAATGATGAAGTAGATAAAATAAAAGATTTTCAGAATGAAATAGATGATTTTTATCAGCAGCTTGCTGATGATTATCAATAATAGTGGGGGAGTATATAATGTTAAAAAAAGAATATACTGGACTTGCTAATATTAATGGTCCACTAATTGTTGTAGAAAATGTAGATGATGTAGCTTATGATGAAATGGTAGAAGTGACTGCTCCCGATGGTGAGGTGAGAAAAGGGCGAGTTTTACAGGTGGGTTCAAATAGAGCTGTAGTTCAGGTTTTTGAAGGTAGTACGGGTTTAAATATTAACGAAAGTAGAGTTAAATTTCTGCAGGAACCAATGAAAATAGCTTTGAGTAAGGATATTTTAGGCAGAGTTTTTAATGGTGTTGGTGAAGCAACTGATGATGGTGGACAGATTTACTCGGAGAATAAATATGATATAAACTCTAAACCAATGAACCCCTATTCGCGACAGTATCCAAGAAATTATATTCAGACAGGAGTGTCAGCAATTGATGGATTGATGACATTAATTAGGGGTCAAAAATTACCGATTTTTTCTGGTAATGGTCTGCCTCATAATCAGCTTGCTGCCCAGATAACAAGACAGGCAAAATTGGGTAAAGAAGATGAAAAATTCGCAATTGTATTTGTGGCAATGGGAATAAAACATGATGAAGCCAGATATTTTATTAATAGTTTTGAAGAAAGCGGAGTACTGCAGAATGTTGTTATGTATGTCAACTTAGCAGATGATCCTTCTGTAGAAAGAATTATTGCCCCCAGAGTGGCACTGACTGCCGCTGAATACCTGGCCTTTGAAGAAAATATGCATATTTTAGTTGTAATGACTGATATGACAAGTTACTCTGAAGCTTTAAGAGAGCTGTCATCAAGAAGGGGAGAGGTGCCCGGGAGAAAGGGTTATCCAGGTTATCTTTACAGTGATCTAGCCAGTCTTTATGAAAGAGCTGGTATGATTAAAGGACGGGATGGTTCAATAACCCAAATCCCAATTTTAACAATGCCCAATGATGATATAACTCATCCAATACCTGATCTAACTGGTTATATAACAGAAGGTCAGATAGTCTTAGAAAGAGATTTATTTCAAAGAGATATTTATCCACCAATTAATATTTTACCTTCTCTTTCTCGTCTGATGAAGGATGGTATTGGAGCTGAATATACTCGAGAAGATCACGCAGATATATCAAGTCAATTATATGCCGCTTATTCGCATGTTAATGAAGTAAAGTCATTAGCCTCTGTAATTGGAGAAGATGAGCTTTCAGAAATAGATCAAAAATACCTTGAATTTGGCAGTGAATTTGAAGAGGAGTTCCTCAATCAGGATAAAAATACCAGTCGTAACATTGAAAAAACTCTTTCTTTAGCCTGGGATCTTGTTTCAGAGCTTCCAGAACATGAGTTGGATAGATTATCAGAAGAGTTAATCGACAAATATTACAGGAGGAAAGATGAAAATGGAGAAACTTAAAATATCTCCAACTAAAAGCAATCTTTTATCTACAAAAAATTCTCTTGAGCTGGCGGAAGAAGGATATGAACTTTTAGATAAGAAAAGAAATGTTTTAATTAAAGAGATGATGGAAAGAATAGATGAAGCAAAAGAAATACAATCTCAGATCAATCAGTATTTTTATAATGCTTATGAGGCACTGCAAATTGTGGATATTACTCAGGGTATAAAAACTGTTGAAGAAATCGCGGCCGGTATTGATTTAATAGATAATTTAAAGATCAGAACTTACAGTGTAATGGGGGTTGAAATACCGGAAGTGGAGGAACTATCAGAAGAAATATCACCTCACTATAGTTTTTATAAAACTAATCTGGCTTTAGATAGAGCCTATAAAAATTTCCAAAGAGTGGTCTATTTAATCAGTAGACTCGCCGAAATTGAAACCTCTGTTTACAGACTTGCAACTTCAATTAAAAAGACTCAAAAAAGAGCAAATGCTTTAGATAATATTTTAATTCCTCGTTATAAAAATACAGTGAAATTTATAGAAGAACGGCTGGAAGAAAAAGAAAGAGAAGAGTTTTTTAGAATAAAGCTGCTTAAAAAAAAGTTATAAAAAACAACCTCTCTCGGATGTACTGCCCGGGAGAGGTTTATTTTAATATTTTAAGTTTCTGCAAAAAATTCAATTTCAGCCCATTCCATTTTAATAAATCTTCTAATTACTATTAAAGCCACAATTATAAAGGAGATAATTTCGGCAATCCATACCCCTGCTACACCGTAATTTGAGACAACAATTAAGTAATAAGAAAGCGGAATAAAGATGAGCCAGAGTCTAATAATTGTAATATACATAGCACCTTTTGTGTCTCCTGCACCTCTTAATGCACCTACCATAATCACTACAAAGGCGAGAAAAGCCTGGTTTAAAGCCACAATTCTTAAAACAGGAACTGAGTAATTAATGACCTGAGCTTCTGTTGTGAAAATTTTGAGTGCAAAGACAGGGAAAATAAGATAAATTAGGGCCAGTGTTGTTCCCAGTAATGCCCCCATAACTGCAGCAGTCAAACCACTTTTTAATGATTCCTCAGGATTATCTTCTCCTAGATGCTTACCAACAATTGTGGTAGCGGCTATGGCAATCCCAATTGCCGGCATAAATGACAGAGATTCTATATTTAAGAGAATTCTAAATGATGCCTCTGCAGTAGTATCCAGTTTAGAGATGAAAATTCCATTAACAAAAAAAGCTACCTGCATAAAAAGCTGTTCAATACCGGCGGCATAACTTAAACTGATTAGAGGTTTAAATATTTTACTTGTTATTCTCATCCAGCCAGGGTGTAGTTTTAAAACTCCTCTGTTGCTGGCAAATAAAACTAAATAAAGTGCTGCCGCAATAAAGCGGGCGAAAGCTGTTGAAATTGCTGCACCTGCTATACCAAGTTCTGGGAAAATCCAGAATCCTGTAATCAAAATATAGTTTCCAATTATATTTAAAAGATTAGCAATTCCTGTTATATACATTGGTGTTTTGGTATCCCCGGCCCCTCTTAAAGAAGCTGCCGAAGCAAAAGAAATGAACATGAATACCTGTCCAATAGCAATGTATTTTAGATAAGTAGTTCCAAATGCTTTAACAACTGAGGTTATGTCATATACATTCAAAATTAGGTCTGCAAAAAAGAAGGTGAACAAAGTAACAATTATTCCCAAAATTAAATTCAGGGTTAAATTTTCATTCATAATTTTATTCATCCGGTTTTTATTACCTTCACCATAACTGCGAGAAACCATTGCAGTTGCACCTGCATTAAAAGCAGAAAAAACAAAAATTAAAGTAAAAATAATTTGATTAGCAAAGCCAACTGCTGCCAGTGCTTCCTTGCCTATAAAACGGCTAATCATTATTGTATCAGCCATTCCTACCAGAGTATTTAAAGACATCTCCAACATTGCTGGTAGAGCAAGTACAAAAATAGCTTTTGCTCTTCTGCTGCTGTTTTTAGTTAATTTTAATTTCATAATCTTTCATCCTTTGTTTATATTTATATATTTGGATTTGAGAGGACACAAAAATAATCATCCAATTCTTATCTTAGCATATAATTCGCGAATATAAAAGAGTAATTAGTAATTGTCTAAGTTATTTCAATATGTTAAAATTATATTTGGAGTTGAGCTTATGTTCATTGTCATTTTATCTACAGTAATTATCTTAATTGATCAGTTAAGTAAATATTTAATTCGAAGTAATTTTGAGCAGTTTCAAAAAATATTTTTGATCAGAGATTATCTATATTTAACTTTTGTTAAAAATAGGGGAGCTGCCTTTGGTATTTTAAGCGGTCAGCACAGATTTTTTATTCTGATTACAGTATTATTTTTAATATTTATTATTTATCTTTATAAGTGGGAATTATCAGATTCACTCTCTGTAAAAATAGCTCTTAGTTTTTTATTTGGGGGAAGTCTGGGGAATTTGATTGACCGTATGTTAATGCATTATGTGACGGACTTTATTGCTGTAGATTTATTTGATTTTTACCAGCTGCCAGTTATCAATATTGCAGATATATTTATATTTTTTGGAGTCTTAATTTTGATTTTTCAATTAATGATCGACGAAGATAGAGGTGTTTAAATGAAAGAATACAGTTTAGAAGTAGAAAAAAAGGATCAGGGGAAAAGAATTGATAAATATTTAACAGCGGAAATTTCTGAGTTATCGCGATCATTTATTCAAAAATTGATTGAAGCAGAAGAGATCACTGTAAATGGTCATTCAGTTGAAAAAAGTTATGGGATCAATGTGGGGGATTTTGTAAAAGTTAAGGTTAAAGAAAAAGATGCTAAAGTTAAAGCGGTCGAAATGGAGCTGGATATAGTTTATGAAGACCAGGATATAATAGTGATTAATAAAGAGGTTGATCGAGTTGTACATCCTGCACCAGGTCACTACAATGATACAGTTGTTAATGCACTGCTGGCTTATGTCGATAACTTATCAGCAATTAATGGAGTAAAAAGACCCGGGATTGTTCACAGACTTGATAAGGACACCTCAGGGCTGTTAATTGTTGCTAAAAATGATAGGAGCCATAAAAATTTGGCCCAGCAATTTAAAAAAAGAAGGGTAGAAAAATATTATTATGCACTTATTGAAGGAAATCTGGCCTATGAAAAAGGTAAGATAGATGCTCCAATTGGAAGAGATCCAAATGATCGCAAAAAAATGGCTGTTCGTAAAAGAAACAGTAAAAATGCTGTTAGTCGTTTCAAAATCATTGAAGAGTTTAAAAATTATACGCTGGTTGAAGTAAAGATTGAAACCGGTAGAACTCATCAGATTAGGGTTCATTTTTCTTATCTTGGACATCCAATTGTTGGGGATAAAAAATATGGTTCTAAAAATAGTCTTAAAGCTGAAAGGCAGCTTTTGCATGCAAAGAGATTAATTATTAACCACCCAGTAAGTGGGGAAAAAATGGAGTTTGAAGCTGAACTGAAATCTGATTTTAAAGATGTTCTGGCTGAATTAAGAAAAGAAAATTAACTTTACTGCAGGAAAAATTCAATTTTAGAAGAAAATTAATTTAGGAGGCGGTTATTTTGTATAATTCAATTAAGCTTAGCGAAAATGTTCACTGGGTTGGAGTAAATGATAAAGAAACTGACTTATTTGAGTCTTTGTGGCCTCTGCCAGAAGGAATATCTTATAATTCTTATGTGATTAATGATGATAAAGTTGCTTTAATTGACACAGTTAAAATTAATTATACAGATACATATCTGGAGAAAGTTAAAGATGTGATTGGTGATAAAAAAGTTGATTATTTAATTATTAATCATATGGAACCTGATCATTCCGGTTCTATTAAGTCAATGCGAGAAGCATTTCCAGAAATGAAAATTGTTGGTAATGCCAAGACTATGAACTTTTTAGAAGGCTTTTATGGAATTACCGAAGGGACAATGGTAATTGAAGATGGAGATGAACTTAACTTAGGCTCAAGAACACTTAAATTTTATCTGACACCAATGGTTCACTGGCCTGAAACTATGATGACCTTTGATCAAAAAGATAAAATTTTATTTGCAGGAGATGCTTTTGGAGGCTTTGGTTCTCTAAATGGTTACCTCTTTGATGATGAGGTAAATATTGAGTATTTTGAAGATGAAATTAGAAGATATTTTTCCAATATTATTGGTAAATATGGTCCGGTTGTTCATAAAACAATTTCCAGATTGCGCAAGGAAATTGATCAGATTGGAATGGTTGCTACTACTCACGGACTGGTATGGCGAGAGGATCCTGCTCATATTATTGATGAGTATGATAAATGGAGCCAGCAGCAGACAGAAAATGGGGTAGTTGTTGTTTATGGGTCAATGTATGGTAATACAAAAATTATGGCCGAAACTGTAGCGAGATCCTTATCGGAAAATGGTATTGAACAGATTAGATTATTTGATGTTTCCCGGAAAGATATTTCATATATCATTAATGATATATGGAAGTATAATGGTATTGTTTTGGGAAGCTGTACTTATAACACCGAGATTTTTCCTCCCATGGAATATTTACTAAAAAGTTTAGAAAGTAGAAATTTGAGAAATCGTGTACTTGGAATTTTTGGTTCCTACAGCTGGAGTGGTGGAGCTCTGGATCGTCTTAAAGATTTTAAAGAAAAAGTTAACTGCAATCTGGTAGAACCTGTAATTGAATCTCAATTTGCACCGAGTGGCGATATTCTGGAAAAATGTTATTTGTTGGGAGAGAATGTAGCTAGTAAGGTAAAGGAAAATAATTAACTGTTAAATAGGCTTTAAATTAAAAATAAATAATCTACTCTGCAGCTGTTTTATAATTTAAAATAAATAGCCAGAGTAGATTAATTTTTTAAAATAATATTCACAAAATTAAAGGAATTTAAATAACTATTGTAGAAGTAATAAAATACAGAAAATTTTTTAAAGCATAATGTCAGAATATTTAAATCAATTATCCTGACAACAAATCAAATAAACTTCAATAATATGAAAGGCTGGTGGAAAAATTGAGTAAAATTACTAGTAAAGACATTAGAAACTTTTGCTTTATATCACATGGAGGTGCGGGTAAATCAACACTGACTGAAATGCTGCTTTATAATGCAGGTGTAATTGATGAACCAGGCAGTGTTGATAAAGGAAATTCTCATTCTGATTTTAATGCAGTTGAAAAAGAACATAAACACTCAGTTCACAACAGTTACTTTAATTTTGAATGGCATAATAAATTATTTCATTTTATTGACACCCCTGGTTATGCAGATTTCCGCAGCGAGGTTATCAGTGCACTGAGAATGGTGGAAAGTGCTGTCTTGCTGGTTGATGCTGCAGCCGGTATTGAAGTTAATACAGGTTATGTCTGGGAATTAGCGGATAAAAATGATCTGGCAAAAGCTGTGTTTATAAATAAAGTAGATAAGGAAGATGCTGATTTTGATCGAGTTGTCGAAGAACTTCGGTCTACATATGATGACAGTTTTGCAATTGTTACTATTCCTTATTATGAAAATGGTAAATTTGAAGGTATCATTGACTTATTAGATGAGAAACTTTATAAAAATATTGATGGGGAATTAAAATCTTTTCCCGTTCCGGATTCCGAAAAAGAGAGAGTTGAGGATTATGAATTAAAACTGACCGAAGAAATAGTTGAATTAAAAGAAGATTTGATGATTAAATATCTTGATGGCGAGAAAATAACCATTAAAGAGTTAACTAAAGCTTTTGAAGAAGAAGTTGCTGGTGAGGAATTAGTTCCAGTTTTTGCAGGTTCAGCGTTACAAAATTGTGGAGTAGCTAAATTCCTGGATGATTTAACAAGGATTTTCCCGTCAGCATCTGAAGTTCATTCCGATCATCTAGTTAAATCTGGAGAAGTTCTCAGCCCTGAACCAGAAAGCAAATTTAGTGCTCAGGTCTGCAAAACAATGGTGGATCCCTATATTGGTAAACTATCGATTTTTAGAATTTTTTCAGGTAAATTAGAGCGGGATGATATGATTTATATTCCAAATATTGATGAAGAAATTAAAGTTACCAAACTTTATAAACTTAATGGTAAAGATCAGGATAATGTTGATGATCTTACAGCAGGAGAAATTGGCGCTGTGGCTAAATTGGATGAGCTGGTTACCTCTTATACAATGCGTGATCCTGAAACAGATATTTATTATCATGAGCTTGAATTTCCAAAGCCAATGTACAGCAGAGCAGCATATCCAGCTGACGGCATAGATGAAGAAAAAATGGCTTCTGCTTTACAGCGCTACAGTGATTCTGATCCAACTTTTAAAGTTAATTATAATAAAGTGACAAAAGAATTAATTTGTGATGGTATGGGAACTATTCATTTTATTATGATCAAAGAAGAATGTCAGCGCAAATATGATGTTGATTTTACAACTCAGGAACCAAAGGTTGCTTACCGGGAAACTATTCAGAAAAAAGCCGATGTAGAAGAAAAATATAAAAAGCAATCCGGAGGACGTGGACAGTATGGTCATGTGCTAATGCGGGTTGAACCATTGCCTCGTGGAAGAGGATTTGAATTTGAAGAAGAAATATTTGGTGGTGCAATTCCAGGTCAGTATATTCCTGCAGTGGAAAAAGGAATTGTAGATGCAAAAGAAGAGGGAGCTCTGGCAGGTTATCCAGTTGTAGACTTTAAAGTAGTCTTATATGATGGCTCCTATCATGATGTTGACTCTTCCGAAATGGCTTTTAAAATCGCTTCTTCAAAAGCTTTTAGAAAAGCGCTAGAACAGGCCAGATCTGTTTTACTGGAACCAATTATGTCCGTTAAAGTTACAGTACCTCAAGACTTTATGGGAGATATAATGGGAGATTTTAATTCTCGTCGTGGTAGAATTGAAGGTATGGATCCTCAGGATGGAGTACAGATAATTAAAGCAAAAGTACCACAGGCAGAAATGTTTAATTATGCTGTAGAATTGAAATCAATTACAGGTGGTTATGGTTCTTTTGATATGGAATTTTCTCATTATGACAAAGTTCCGGGAGATATCAGTGATAAAATAATAGAACAGGTTAAGAGAGAAAAGTCTTAAACATAAGTAAATAAAATCAGCTCGAATGCATGAGGCCGGCTATTATAGCTGGCCTTTTTTCAGTTTATATTATATAATGATTTCTGGAGGCAGAAATATGGAATTTATTTTAATTATTTTATCATCAATTTTATTTACAGCACCATATTATTATCCAGCTTTATTTTTCTTGAGCTGGTTTGCTTTTATACCCCTAATTTATCTTGTTAATGATTATGATTACAGTCATTCTTTTATAATTGCTTTATTGATTGGTTTTTTGAATTCAGTTTTTTCACTGCACTGGCTTTATCAACCTCTTAATACAGCTCTTAAAATGCCCTTTTCTTTTAATTTAGTTATTTTATTTATTTATTTTTTATTTTCAGCACTTCCGCTTGCTGGCTGGGTGATTATAAACAAATTTCTACAGCCACAAAATTCTTACAGTCCATTTATTGCTGCTTTAAGCTGGACTGTGCTGGAGTATTTTCGATTTGAATTTTTTAATTTTAATCCCTTTAATTATTTTGCCTATACCCAGAGTGCTTTTCCTTTAGTTGTTCAGTATGCTGGTTATGGTGGGGTTTTTTTGGTCTCATTTATTACAGTTTTATTTGCTTCTTATCTGGTTAAAATTTATCTGGAGCCAGCCTGGAAAAAAATTGTGCCCTTAATCTTGATTTTTATAGTGGTGGCAGCTGTTCCTTTTTTTACCAAAACAGATCTGGAAGCAAACATCAGCAGACAGAAAGTTGATTTACTGGTAGCGGATTCTGTTAGAGATGACAGTTTTTTTGATAAAATAGCAAAAGAAATTGATAATCTAACAGATTTAGTTAAAAAAAGTAAAAATGAAGTTATATTTATGCCAGAGAAGAGTATCAGCTTTGATCTGATTAGAAATAATTATTATAGAGATCAGCTTTTTTCCAGATTAAAAGAGAGTTTGGGTACTTCCTATCTTCAGTTAGGAGCAGCAGCTGCTAAAGATCAAAATTATCAGGCAGAAGTATTTAATTCTCTGTTTTTATTTTCCGGAGATATGAAAATGATTAAAAGAACTAATAAGCAGGGCAATATTATGTCAGGAATTAATTTTCCCTATCTTAAAGAAATAAATAGGCTGATGGCTGATTATTTAAACTATAAACCTGACTTATTAAAACAGCCAGTTTCAGCTGCTGAAATTGATGTGAAAAATATAGCTTACATTAATCTTTTTGCTGAAGAAATTTTTATTCCAGTTGTTAATAAAAAAAACAACCAGATTCAGGATATGAATTTAATTGTTAACGTAGCTGCCGAAGAAAAGGCTGCTTCTAAGGTATATAATAATTTAAGCTTTGCAGCTGCTGTTTTCAGGGCTGCAGAAAGCAGAACAGATTTAATTAGAGCAGTAAGTGGAGGTTTAAGCGGCTATATAAATGAACGAGGAAAGGTGCTGGCAAAGACAGAGCTTGCAAATGATATTCTGCCGATTAATTTAACTTTAAGGAAAGAAACAAGTTATTATCAGAAATATCCTCTGAGAATTATAAAAATAATTATTGCCATTTTTATATTAATTGTTATCATTAAGTCAATTGCAGTAATTAAAAATAAATGGAGCAGCAGAAATTAATCTGCTGCTAATTGTTTTAATAATTCTTTGTCAGCTGGATCGATGTAGATTGTCTGATACTTTTCATAATAGACCAGTCCGGGTTTAGCCCCTTTAGGTTTATTGACATTTTCCACAGGCGTGTAATCTATAGGAACATTTGTGGATTCTCTTGCTTTGCTAAAATAAGCAGCAATGGCTGCTGCCTGTCTCAGAGTTTTATCGGGAAGGTTTTTATCAGTGTCTCTTTTTATTATCACATGCGAGCCTGCAATAACTTTGGTATGCAGCCAGATATCACCATTATTAGCCATTTTTTTAGTTAACCTATCATTCTGTTTGTTATTCCTTCCCACCAATATCTGATATCCATCACTGGAAATGAATTTACGTGGGGGTAGTTTTTTACTTCCTTTATTTCTTTTGTTTTGTTTCTGCTTTTTAATATACTTTTCTTCTTTTAATTCTTCTTTTATCTCTGCCAGATCATCTAAAGTTTCAGCCTGCTCAATATTCATACTTACCTGTTTTAAATATTTTTCTTCATGTCTTAGTTTGGCTATTTCTCTTTTTAAATGTTTTACGCTTTTTTTCAATTTATTATATTTCTTAAAATATTTTTGAGCATTTTCAGAAGGAGATTTTGCAGGATCAAGTTTTATTTCTATCTGATTCTGATCTTCACTATAATAATCATTTACCACAGCTTTTTTATCTCCCCGATTAATCTGATAAATATTGGCGGTTATAAGTTCTCCCATTTTTTTATATTTTTTAGCATTTTTACTTTCTTTAAGCTGTTTTTTTAATTTTTTTTGTTTCTTAAGATTTTTGTTTAGATAAGTATTAACTACTTTATTTAATTCTCTAATATTTTTATTTAGTTCTTTATCCTTTAAAAATTCCTCAAAATAATAATCCATCATTTGATCAAGATCATCAAATTCCTCAATTTTTTCGGGGTTTCTGTGATTAAGAATAAAGGCAGAAATGTAGTCTACCTCACCTGTCTTAGTGGCAATTACTGGCCTGTAGACTCCTTTTTTAAATTCGCTAAAAAGATTCAGCATTGATTCGGCAATTTTATCTTTTTTAGAATTAATTAGATTATTATAATTTTCTGCAGGGTCTATTCCAGCTCGATGGACAATTTCGCGGGCTGAATATGGTCCAATACCTCTAAAATTGTACATTACCGCTCTAAAAGCAGCTTGAGAAAAGTCTTCGCTTATAATTTGCCGGAATTCTTCTTTACTGGTAAGACTAAGAGGATTTAATTTATCCTGTGCTGGAGGTTTTTCATATTTTATACCCGGATATAGCTGTCGTTCTGAATTTTGTTTTTCAGTAATTCTTTTCATTGCATCCAGTACCATTTCATTATCATCCAGAAGAATGACATTACTGTATTTCCCCATTAGTTCAGCAATTAACGAGTATTTTTTTCCTCTTTTTTCAATCTCAATTTTAATCATTCTTTCAAAATCCGGCTGTATTATATCCTGAATATATGAATTTTTTAAATATTTTCTGAGCATCATACAAAAATCAGGTGGATAGGAAGGAAAGTCAAAATCAAGCTCAGTTAAATTGATTCTTGCTCCCTGAGGATCAGTAGAAATTAAAAGTTCTAAGTTTTGATTATTATTTCTTAAACGAATAATTAAATATTTTTTATCTATTTGATAAGCCTTTTCAATTCTGGCGCCGATGATTTTTTGCTTTAAATTATCCTTAAGAGCAGATAACATAATTCCATCAAAGGCCATACAGATCACTCCAATCTTTAATATATTTATTTAAGTATAAAAGAAACTCAGCTGAGAGTCAATTAAATAAACAATCGTTTGCAGCAAAGACTCAGCTCAACCCTTGTCAAAAAAGTAATGCTGTGGTATCATTAATAAAGATAAGGAGCGAAGTTATTTTAGATAAATAAGACTTTAGGGGGTATAAATAATGGATGTCAACTTGATCAATATTGGTTTTGGTAATATTATTGCAGCAAATAGAGTGATTGCAGTAGTTAGTCCAGAATCAGCACCTATAAAAAGAATTATTCAGGAAGCACGTGAAAGAGGAATGTTAATCGATGCTACCTATGGACGTCGTACACGAGCGGTTATTATTACAGATAGTGATCATGTAGTCCTGTCTGCAATTCAGCCAGAAACTGTCTCACACCGTTTAGAAGACGAAAAATAAAGTGGAGGTATAAATTAATGTCAAAGGGGTTATTATTTGTATTATCCGGGCCATCAGGTGTGGGGAAAAATACTGTGCTTGACGAACTGTTTAGAAATTTTGATGGGGTTTCCTATTCTGTTTCTGCAACCACCCGCGAAAGAAGAAAGGGTGAGATTGAGGGAGAGGATTATTTCTTTATTTCGGAAGCAGAATTTGAAGAAATTGAAGAAAATGATGGTTTTATAGAAAGTGCTCTGGTACACGGTCACTATTATGGGACTCCCAAAAAATTTGTCGATCAAAAATTAGAAGATGGAGAAGATATCATTCTGGAAATTGATACCCAGGGTGCAAAACAGGTTCGAGATAAATATCCGGAAGCTGTTTATATCTTTTTGGTCCCACCCTCTCTGGAAGAATTAGAGAATAGACTTGATAAACGTGGTTCAGAGAGTGATAAAAGTAAAAGTCTACGTTTGAAAAATGCACGCCAGGAATTAAAAGAAGTACATAAATACGATTATGAAGTTATTAATGATAGCTTATCAGATGCAGTTAGAGAAATAAAAAAAATTATTATAAAGGAACAAAAAAGGAGAGATTCAAAATGATTACTGAACCCTCTGCAAAACAGTTGGTAGATAAAGCCGATAGTTTATATACAGTTATTATCCTAGCGGCAAAAAGAGCAAGACATCTCAATGAAAGCGGTCAGAAAATATTAGAAGAATACCGCAGTCATAAATTAGTTTCTCAAAGTTTAGAAGAAATTGAAAAAGATAAAATCACTTATGAAAAGAGAAATAATTTAGTCTAGCACCTGAAAATTATAAAAAATTTGACTAAACATATTTAAAAACAAAGGGGTAGAAAAATGTCTGCAAATATTGTTTTGGGAGTAACCGGAGGAATAGCAGCTTATAAATCACTGCAGGTTGCAAGCAGTTTAACCAAGTTAAATCATAATGTTTATACAATTATGACTGAATCGGCAACTGAATTTAT
Source organism: Halanaerobium sp. ST460_2HS_T2 (assembly GCF_003337665.1). Taxonomy (NCBI): domain Bacteria; kingdom Bacillati; phylum Bacillota; class Clostridia; order Halanaerobiales; family Halanaerobiaceae; genus Halanaerobium; species Halanaerobium sp. ST460_2HS_T2. Next base: position 80,493 of record NZ_QPJF01000002.1, on the reverse strand, counting down.
TAAACCAATTACATTTCATTCTTTAACACATTTACCGGTGGAAAGTAAATTGTTTAGCACAACTACCAGTGAAGTAAAACATATTGGTCTGGCCGATAAAGCGGATTTGTTTTTGATTGCACCAGCAACAGCAAACTTTATTGCTAAGGCAGCGGCAGGTATTGCAGATGATTTGCTGACAACAGTAATTCTGGCTACAGAAGCTCCAATAATGATTGCACCTTCTATGAATGTGCATATGTTTGAGAATCCTGTGGTACAGAGAAATATGCAGACTTTAGAGGATTTAGGTTATAAAATTATTACCCCTGATGCCGGTTATCTAGCCTGTGGTTATACTGGACAGGGAAGATTGCCTGATCCTGAACGTTTAGTTGAAGAAATCAAACGGGAACTTTTAAAAAAGGATCTTAAAAACAAAAAAATTCTTATTACTGCTGGTCCAACTCGGGAGTCGATAGATCCGGTCCGTTTTTTAACTAATCATTCCAGTGGCAAAATGGGTTACGCTCTGGCCCAGGCTGCTTCTTATCGAGGTGCTGCGGTTAAATTGATTTCTGGCCCAACTGAACTTAAATCACCTCTAGGTGTTGAACTTATCAGAGTAGAAAGCGCTGCTGATATGAAAGAAGAGGTATTTAAAGAAGCTGAGAGTGCTGATATAATAATTATGGCTGCAGCAGTAGCAGACTACCGTCCTCAGAAGTATAACCCGCAGAAGATCAAGAAAGAAAAAGGCAGTTTAAAACTCGAACTGGAAAGAACAACTGATATTCTGGCGGAACTGGGCAAAAACAAAAATAAAAACCAGCTATTAATTGGTTTTGCTGCTGAAAGTGAAAATTTGTTAGATAATGCCCAGGCTAAATTGAGTAAAAAACAGGCTGATTATATTATTGCAAATGATATTAGTGATAAAAATATTGCTTTTGGCAGTGATAAAAATCAGGTTATTATATTAAGCGAAGAGGGAAGTGCTAAATTACCTCTGCTTGAAAAAGGAAAACTGGCTCATAAAATATTTGATTATATAATTGATGCAGAAAGGAAATAAATGTAATTTTAATTTACATTTATTATATTTAATTGAAAATATTATTGCGAAATAATTGACTTAATTCAAAAAATCAAATATAATAAATATAAGTATAGATTTATTATTGTAAAAATTCTTTCAATTAATTTTTGGAGGTGATAAAAACATTTTGTAAGGCCCGAAAATAAGATATTACAGACAAAAATGAGGAGGAAGAAGCTTAGTATGAGAAAATTAATTTTAACAACTTTTATTATTTTAGTAGTAATGTCGGTATTTGTAACAGGGGTAATGGCACAGGAACAGGGTGGAACTCTTGTTTTTGGCCGTGGAGGAGATACAGTAGGTTTAGATCCAATTCAGGTGACTGATGGAGAATCTTTTAAAGTAACTCAGCAGATTTATGATACCCTTGTTGATTATACTCCTGGCACAACCGAAGTAGAACCAGCTCTGGCAACAGACTGGGAAGTATCTGAAGATGGATTAACCTGGACTTTTAATTTACGTGAAGGCGTAAAGTTTCATGATGGAAATCCATTTAATGCAGAAGCTGTAAAATGGAATTTTGATCGCTGGCGTCTGGAAGATCATCCCTATCATATTGGTGGAGAATTCACCTATTATGGTTATATGTTCCAGGGTTTCCCGGGAATTATTCAGGAAGTTAATGTAGTAGACGAATATACAGTAGAATTCGTTCTTTCTGAAAAACAGGCTCCATTTTTAAACAACCTGGCTATGGTTCCTTTTGGAATTGCCAGTCCGGAAGCTGTCAAAGAATATGGGGAAAATTATTTTAAACATCCTGTAGGTACTGGTGCTTATACTCTTGAAGAATGGCGTCAGGGAGATAGAGTAATCCTGAAGGCAAACGAAAATTACTGGAGAGAAAGAGCTTATCTGGATGAAATTGTTTTCCGTTCAATACCTGATAACTCAGCTCGTTTTATGGAATTACAGTCCGGAACTATTGATATGATGGATGGAGTAAGTCCAGAAGATGTAGAAGCAGTGAAAAGTTCTGATGGGTTAAAACTATCCTTAAGACCAAGTATGAATGTTGGTTATTTTGCAATGAACTTTAAGTTTGAACCTTTTGATGATGTAAGAGTTAGAAGAGCCTTTAACCATGCAATTGATAAGCAGGCAATTATTGATGCTTTTTATGCTGGTTTAGCTGAACCAGCAAAGAACCCAATGCCACCTTCTATCTGGGGTTATAATGATAATATAGAACCTTATGAATATGATCCAGAAAAAGCAAAAGAATTATTAGCTGAAGCTGGTTATGAAGATGGTTTTGAATTTGATCTCTGGTATTTACCGGTACCAAGACCATATATTCCACAGGGTAAATTTATTGGTCAGGCTATTCAAAGTTATTTAAGTGAAATTGGTGTTACAGCTAATCTGGTAACTTATGACTGGAGTACCTACCTTGATAAGACTGAACATCAGGAAGCTCCAACATACATGTTGGGATGGACAGGTGACAATGGTGATCCAGATAATTTCTTATATGTGCTCTTAGATAAAACTAATAGTAATAATGCATATGAAAGTGAAGAACTGCATGAGGTATTAGTTGAAGCACAAAAAACAATGGATCAGGATAGACGAGTTGAGCTTTATATGGAAGCACAGGAAATCATCCATAAGGATGCTCCCTGGGTACCTTTAGTTCACTCAACACCACCAATTGCTTTAAAATCAAATGTTGAAAATTATGTACCTAACCCAACAGGAACTGAAAAGTTACACAGAGTTTGGTTAGAAGAATAAAGAAATTAAAATTGAATCAAAAAATTAATCTGCGGCTGGAAAGCCGCAGATTAACTTTGAATAGGAAGGTGTAATTAGGAAATGATTAACTATATTATCAAAAGATTACTAGCTTTAATTCCAATTTTAATTGGAGTAGCAGTTATAGTTTTTTTAATTGTTCATTTAATTCCTGGTGATCCTGCTCAGACTATGCTGGGAGAGAGGGCTACCGATGAGGCTTTACAGCGGCTGAGAGAACAGATGGGTTTAAATGATCCTCTACCGGTACAGTTTTGGCGTTATGTTAAAGATCTATTAAGAGGAGATTTAGGTAGATCAATAATGAGTAATAATCCTGTTAGTGCAGAATTAGCACAGAGATTTCCGGCAACTTTAGAATTATCTTTTTTTGCTATAATGTTTGCAGTTCTGGTGGGGATACCGGCCGGAATTTTTGCATCTATTAACCAGAATTCCTGGTTTGATAACTTAAGTATGTTAATAGCTTTAATGGGAGTTTCAATGCCAATTTTCTGGCTTGGATTGATGTTTATCTGGCTTTTTGCGGTTGAGTTGGGCTGGTTTCCACCTTCATCAAGAATTGGTGTAGGGCTTGATTTTACTCCAATAACAAACTTGTATGTTATTGACAGCATTCTCCAGTTGAAATTTTCAGCTTTAAAAGATATTTTACATCATCTTGTCTTACCGGCAGTTGCACTGGGTACAATCCCGATGGCAATTATAGCCCGAATGACTCGTTCATCTATGCTGGAAGTCTTGAGAAAAGATTTTATTCGGACTGCTTATGCTAAAGGTTTAAAGAGGAAAGTTGTAATTTTTAAGCATGCTCTAAAAAATGCTATGGTACCAATTATTACAGTTGTGGGACTTCAGTTTGGAGTTTTACTTGGTGGAGCTGTAATGACCGAGACAATTTTTTCCTGGCCTGGACTTGGTAAATACTTGGTTGATGCAATTTATGCCAGAGATTTTCCGATAGTACAGGGAGGAATCTTATTTTTTGCAGGAGTTTTTGTAATTGTAAATTTAATTGTTGATTTATCATATGCTTTAGTAGATCCAAGGATTCAGTATGAGTAGGAGAGGAGATTATCGAGATGTCAGATAGTAAAAAGAATAAAGTAATGAAAAAGAATACCAATCCCTGGTTTGAAGCCTGGCGAAGATTATTACAGAGTAAGATTGGGATTGCAGGACTGGGTATTATAATATTTTTAATTTTGGTAGCTGTTCTGGCGCCAGTTTTAGCCCCATATAACCCTTTTGAGCAGAACATTCTGGCAAGATACAAAGCACCATCTTCTGAACATTTACTGGGAACAGATGAAATGGGAAGAGATATTTTGAGTCGTATTATTTATGGTTCCCGAATTTCACTTCAGGTTGGCCTTGTTTCAGTATCACTGGCTCTGGTTTTTGGAGTGGGGTTTGGTCTTCTTGCTGGTTATTATGGTGGTAAAATAGACATGGTTATTATGCGATTTATGGATATTATGCTGGCTTTCCCCAGTATTTTACTTGCGATTGGAATTGTTGCTATTTTAGGGCCACAGTTAAAAAATGCAATGCTTGCTATTGGAATTATTAATGTTCCTCGTTTTGCAAGAATTGTAAGGTCATCAGTGCTTTCGATTAAAGAAAGCGAATATATAAGTGCTGCAAAAGCATTAGGGGCAGGAGATTTAAGGATTGTTTTTAAACATTTACTTCCAAATGCAATGGCACCTTTAATTGTCCAGACAACACTGAGTATTGCTACAGCTATTTTAGAAGCTGCAGCTTTAAGTTTTCTGGGACTTGGAGCTCAACCACCTTCTCCAGAATGGGGAGCAATGTTGAGTGATGCCCGAAGTTCTCTGCAGCGGGCTCCCTGGGTGGCAACTTTTCCCGGGCTGGCAATCATTTTTGGTGTTTTAGGTTTTAATTTACTTGGTGATGGCTTAAGAGATGCACTGGATCCAAAAATGAAGAATGTTTAAGCTATTAAGATAGGTGATAAAAATTATTGATCCAGTTTTGATAAGATTCTTTTCTTTAGAAGTAAGATGGTACGGTTTTTTGATTGTGTCTGCCTTAATAATCTCGCTTTTTATTTTAAACTTATTATTGAGAAGTGAAAAAGAATTTGATTTCGAATTTTTCCTTGATTTCATAATAATAGCTTTTCCCCTTGGTGTTTTAGGCGCAAGGCTTTATTATGTGATCTTTAATCTGGATTATTATTTAAACTACCCTGAAAAGATTATAGCCATTAATGAAGGTGGTCTGGCAATTCATGGGGGTATAATAGTAGGGGTTTTGATTCTTTATCTGTTGACTAAAAAGAGAAATAAAAACTTTTTTTTGGCTCTGGATTATCTCGCTCCTTTAACGGCTTTAGCTCAATCAATAGGACGCTGGGGTAACTTTATTAATCAGGAAGCATATGGCAAGATTGTTGCTGAAAGTTATTATAATTTTTTTCCAGAATTTATAAAAAAGCAGATGTATATTAAAGGAGCATATAGGGAAGCAACTTTTCTTTATGAATCGATAGTAGATTTTTTCCTTTTTCTGATATTGTTCTTTTATTTGCGTTCTGATTATAAAAAAAAATGGTGAAGTATTTTCGCTTTATTTAATAATTTATTCTGTTTTTAGATTTTTAATAGAAGAACAGCGAACAGATAGTTTGATAATTTTTGATTTTCAGGTTGCCAGGCTAATAAGTTTATTACTTATCTTCATTGGAGTTTCCTTGATTTACTACATTAGAAAAGTTAGAAAATCAAATTAATCCAGCAAAATTGACAGCTCAAATTTTATATGCTAAACTAAATTTATTGATTATATTTAGCAAAATTTGCTTTTAGATTTGAATAAGTATAGATGAAAGGTGATATTATGACACGGAAATATTTGTTTAGCTCAGAATCTGTTACTGAAGGCCATCCTGATAAGGTTGCTGATCAGATCTCTGATGCTGTCCTGGATGCAATAATTGAAAAAGATCCAGATGCACGGGTAGCCTGTGAGACTATGGTTACTACAGGTTTAATATTAATTGCAGGAGAAATAACGACCTCCTGTTATGTTGATTTAAAAAAGATTGCTCGAGAGACGGTCAAAGAAATCGGTTATACCAGAGCAAAATATGGGTTTGATGGTGAAACCTGTGCAGTTTTAACAGCTATTGATGAGCAGTCCGGAGATATTGCAATGGGGGTAGATCATTCTCTGGAAGAAAAAGAGGGTAAATCAGAATTTGACTTAGGAGCAGGAGATCAGGGGTTAATGTTTGGTTATGCTTCTAATGAAACAGAAGAATTAATGCCTCTGCCAATTATGCTTTCTCATAAGCTGGCTCGCAGACTAGCTGAGGTTAGGAAAAATGGACCCCTTAAATATCTGAGGCCTGATGGAAAGACTCAGGTGACAGTAGCTTATGAAGATGACAAACCTGCTTATGTTGATAAAGTATTAGTTTCTACTCAGCATCATCCTAAAGTGACTCAGGATCAGATCAAAGAGGATATAACTAAACATGTTATTAAGGAAATTATAGACCCAGACTTACTAAAGGAAGAGACTGAAATTCTGGTTAATCCAACCGGTAGATTTGTTATTGGAGGACCAAATGGAGATACTGGATTAACAGGCAGAAAAATTATTGTAGATACATATGGTGGAACTGCTCACCACGGTGGAGGGGCTTTTTCCGGTAAAGACCCAACGAAAGTTGATCGTTCAGCTTCTTATGCTGCTCGATACATTGCCAAAAACATTGTCGCAGCAGAGCTGGCAGAAAGGTGTGAAGTTCAAATTGCTTATGCAATAGGGGTTGCTCAACCACTTTCTGTTATGATCGATACTTTTGGAAGCTCAGTAATATCTGAAGCTCAACTTGAAAAGATAGTAAAAGATGAATTTGATTTAAGGCCGGCTCAGATTATTAAAAATCTAAATTTAAGAAACCCAATCTATAAACAGGTAGCTGCTTATGGTCATTTTGGTCGACATGATCTCAAACTACCATGGGAAAAAGTTGATAGAGTGGATAACTTAAGGAAAAAAGCTGGTTTAGAATAAATTATAAAGAAAATTTTTGATTTGCTGCCGAAGGTTTCCGCCTTCGGCTTTTTAAATATTAAATTCATAAAGTTTAAGAAAGGGAATTTCATGGAGCAAATAATCAAGGTTGTAGTTGATTTACCTTTAAAGAAACTAAATAAAGAGTTTGATTATCTGCTGCCTGAGGAATTAAATTCAAAGATTAAAATTGGGCAGCTGGTTCGGGTTCCATTCGGAAGACGTAAACTTACAGCTTTTGTGGTGGAAACGGATGCCAGATCCGATGTAGATAAGTCAAAATTAAAAAAAGTTGAATCTCTACTTTATCAAGAAAGTTTTTTTGACCAGAATTTACTGGAACTTTTTTATTGGACTGCTTCTTATTATCATGCTTATCTAGCTCAGGTTATTAAAAGTGCTTTGCCACCAGGCATAACTGACGGTAAAATCAAAAAAAAGCAGATTGAGATGCTTAAATTGAATCCAGAAGTTAGTGATTTTAAATCTGAACTTAAGAAAATTGAAAGAAGAGCTCCAAAACAGTATTTAATTCTCAAGTATCTGCTGGAGAATAAGAATCAAGATCATAAATTAAAGGCAGTTTTAGATATTGCTGAAACTTCTAGACAAACTGTTTACCGTTTAATAGACAGAGGTTTAATTAAATTATATACTGATAATAAGCTGAGAAAGATAAACATTAATAGTAATTTGAAAGCAGAAGCAAAAATTGATATTTCGTTAAATAAAGAGGAAAAATCAATACTGTCAAAAATTTTAGAAGATCATCAAAATAATAATTCATTTCTACTTGAGACCAATAATAATCGAAGAAGATATATATTTATAATAAAATTGGTGCAGGAATTAATTGCAGCCGAAAAAAATATTATTTTGCTAGTACCGGAAATCGAAAAAGATCATATTTTTTTAGAACAATTAAATGATTTTTTTGCAGATAAAATTGCTTTTTTACACAGCAGTCTTTCTCCGGCTGAGAGATTTGATCAGTGGCAGCAAATAAAAAAAGCTAAGGTTCAGATTGCTGCTGGTGCCAGGTCTGCTATTTTTGCTCCTTTTAAACGTGTTGATGCCGTAATCATAATGGAAGAAAATAATGAAAGTTATAAATCACAGGAACATCCACTTTACCATGCTCGTCAGCTGGCAGTTAAAAGACTTAAAAATTCGGATTCATTATTGGTTTTAGAATCAACCATTCCTTCACTGGAAAGCAAATATCTTGCCCAAAAAGGCAAATATAATTATTTGAATTTTAAAGCTGAAAAGAGTCAGCTTAAAACAGAAATTATTGACATGAGAAAAGAGATTGAAAAAGGAAATCTTAGTGATATTAGTCAAAAATTAAAACAGCAAATAACAAAAGAACTTACTGATAACAATAAAGTTATTTTGTTTTTAAATAGACGGGGTTCAGCTAATTATATAATTTGCAGAAAATGTGGATATGTAATTAAATGCGACAGCTGTGATATTTCTTTAAACTATCATCAGGAACAGCAAAAATTACTCTGTCATCACTGTGGAATGGAAAAAGAGTTGCCTGATAAATGTCCGGAATGTGGAAGCAGCTTTATTTCGCAGGCCGGGATTGGAACAGAAAAAATTATGGTAGAATTAAAAGAATTATATTCAAAGGCAAGAATTTCCAGAGTAGATAGCGATCTGACTGGCAGTGAAGTTAAAAAAAGACTTAATTTATTTAAAAAAGGGAAAATTGATATTTTAGTTGGGACCTCAATTCTGATAAAAAATCAGTTTTATGATCAATTAAAATGTTTAGCTGTAATTTCTGCTGATACTGCTTTAAATAGTGCTGATTTCCGGGCAGCCGAAAACAATTACTTTTTATTAAAACAATTAAAAAATTTATCTGTAAATAGTAAGGAAAGTAATTTTATTATTCAAAGCTATGAGCCGGAACATTATAGTATTAATACTGTTTTAGAATCAGATAACAAAATATTTTATCAGAAAGAGAATACAGTTAGGGAAAACAGGAATTATCCTCCTTATTGTAGACTTTTAAATATTATTATCAGTGGTCAAGACGAAGAAAAAACTGCTCAATACAGCCAGCAGCTTTCTGCTTTTTTGGATAATTACAGTGATAGATATTTAGAGAAATTTGGAGAAGCTCCTGCTGTGTTGAGCAGACTTAGAAATAAATACAGATGGCAGTTAATTTTAAAATTCAGTTCCATTAAAAATAGAGAATATATTATTCAGCTGATTGAAAAGAGATTTATGGAAATTAATGGTGATCAATCACTGGAAATTCGTATTGATGTAGATCCCTATCAAATGTTATAATATAATTTAGGAGGTAGATATTATGGCTCTTTTAAAGGTAAGAGAAATTGGAGATCCAGTATTAAGAAGTAAAGCTAAGGAAATAGATAAAATAAATGAAAAAACCCTTGCACTTATAGATAATATGTTTGATACAATGTATGAAGAAGATGGAGTTGGTCTGGCAGCTCCTCAGGTAGGAATTTTAAAAAGAATTGCTGTTGTAGATATTAGAGAGGGTAACAAAATTGTATTGATTAATCCAGAAATTATTGCAGAAGAAGGAAAAGCAATTATGGAAGAAGGTTGTTTGAGTATTCCTGGAGAAACCGGTGATGTTATTAGATCGGAAAAAATCAAAGTAAGGACCCTGGATAGAGATGCTGAGATGGTAGAGTTTGAGGCTGAAGGATTTGAAGCTAGAGCTATCCAACATGAAATTGATCATTTGAATGGAGTATTATTTGTTGATAAAATTGTAAAAATTGCGGAGTGATTTGATGAAAATAGTTTATATGGGAACACCCGAATTTGCAGTTCCATCTCTAGAGGCTTTATATAATGATGAGCAGATCGAAATTGAAGCTGTGGTAACTCAACCTGATAGAAAAAGTGGGAGAGGTCAGCAGGTTCACTATTCAGATGTTAAAAAGAAAGCTCTTGCGTTAAATTTAAATGTTATGCAGAGTGAAAATGTTAATCAGGATGATTTTATAAAGAAATTAAAGGATATAGAACCTGATTTTATAGTAGTAGTTGCTTTTGGTCAGAAATTAAGTGCTGAACTGCTTGAAATACCTGAATATGGATGTATCAATCTGCACGCTTCTCTACTGCCTGAATATAGGGGTTCCAGCCCAATCCATAGAGCAATAATAGATGGTAAAAAGCTTACCGGTAATACAACAATGTATATGGATGAAGGCTGGGATGAAGGAGATATTATTTATCAGCAGAAGGTTCAAATAAAAGATAATGAGACTGTAGGTGAACTGCATGATAAATTGGCTGAGCAGGGAGCAGATTTGCTGGTTAAAACTTTAAAAGATATTGTAGCTGGTAAAGCACCCAGAATTCCTCAGAATGATCCTGAGGCAACATTTGCTTATAAAATTGATAAATCACTGGGAAGAATTAACTGGAAGCAGAGTGCGGAGGATATTCACAATTTGATTAGAGGTGTAAATCCCTGGCCTGGTGCTTATACAGAGCTCAACGGAGATCGAATAAAGATCTGGAAGAGCAGTGTTTCTGAGCATAAAGATTCTAACTTTATGCCCGGCACTATTATTAGAGCCAATCAAAGTGATGGTATCCTTGTCCAGACAGCTGATGGAGTTTTATCTTTAGAAAAACTGCAGCTGCCAGGAGGAAAAAGACTTGATGTTGATGATTTCTTAAATGGACATCAACTTGAAGAAAATAATAAGTTTGAAATTAATTAAAATTGAATTATAGTGTTAATTTAAAAAGGGAGGTTTATTATTATGTATCCGTTTTTCTTTGATCCAACAATGATTGTGATTTTACCCGCTATTTTAATTGCGGTTTATGCTCAATATAAAGTTAAAAATACTTTTAATAAATATAATGAAATTCAGTTAAGTGCTAATTTAACCGGTGCTGAGGCTGCTCGGAAAATTCTGGCCTTTAATAATCTGGAGAATATAGAAATCAGAAAAAGTGATGGAAAACTGAGTGATCATTATGATCCAAAAAATAAAACACTTAATCTTTCATCTGATGTGTATAATAATAGCTCCATAGCGGCTGTAGGTGTGGCAGCTCATGAGGTAGGTCATGCAATTCAGGATAAGGAAAATTATCGTCCACTTTCTTTAAGAGCTTCCCTGGTCCCAGCAGCAAATATAGGCTCCAGTTTTGGACTGCCACTTGCAATATTTGGATTTTTTATCAGAGCAGATTTTTTGATCATGACTGGATTTGTACTATTTTCGGCAGCGTTTTTATTTCACCTGGTAACCTTACCGGTTGAGTTTAATGCAAGCAATAGGGCGATTAGCAATTTAAAGAGTACTGATGTGTTAACTGATACAGAGATTAAAGGTGCCAAAAAAGTGTTAAAAGCAGCTGCATTTACTTATGTCGCCACGACTCTGGTTGCACTGGCCAATATGCTTAGAATTTTACTACTGGCAGGGTTGGGTGATGATTAATTGTCAAATTTAAGATTGAAAATTTTACAATCATTACTTAGAGTTGAAGAGGGCAGTTATTCTAATTTGCTGCTGAATTCCGAATTGAAAAAAATAAAAGATCAGCGGGATAAAAGTCTTTTTACAGAAATTTTTTATGGGGTAATTAGAAATAAACTATATTTAGATTTTATAATTGACAATTATTCAAAAACCCCGCTGGTTAAAATGGATAAAGAAGTATTGATGGGGCTGAGAATTGGTGTTTATCAGCTCTTTTTTCTTGATAAAGTTCCTGCAAGAGCTGCTATTTATGAGAGTGTGGAGGCTGTCAAGACTATTCTTCCAAACTCTAAAAAAGGAGCTGTATCCTTTACTAATGGAGTTTTAAGAAACATTAACCGTCAGCATGATAAATTGGCACTTCCAGCTAAAGCTAAAAATCCCGAAAAATATTTATCAGTTAAGTATTCATATCCTATCTGGATGGTTAATAAATTTGTTCAACAGTATGGGTTTGAAAGTGCAGAAACAATATTAAATGCTGGCAATAAACGTTCTGAGGTAACTTACCGTCATAATTCGTTGAAAATGACTGAAAAGGAATTTTTTCAGCTTTTGAAAGCTGACGGTATTGAATACGAAAAAACTTTTTTAGATTCTTTTTTTAGGTTAAAAAAAATAAATAATCCTGCAGCGACTCAGGTATTTAAAAAAGGTGGGGCGTATATTCAGGGAACATCTGCTGGACTTGCCTCTTTACTGCTGGATGTAAAAGAGGGGATGCAGGTTCTGGATCTTGCTGCTGCTCCAGGTGGCAAAACAACTCATATAGCTGAAATTATGAATAATACCGGTGAAATTACTGCTTTAGATATCAGTCAACATCGTCTTAATTTGGTAAGTGATAATTTAAGTAGACTGGGAGTAACGAATGTTAACTTAAAAATTGCTGATGCTGCTAAATATGAAGATGATAAAAAATATGATAGAATTCTTGCAGATCTTCCTTGTTCAGGACTTGGTCTTATTTCTTCAAAGCCTGAAATTAAATGGGAAAAGGATCGCTCAGTTATTAGAAAAATGGCAGATCTTCAATACAGGATTCTTAATAATAATTTATCTAAACTTAAAAAAAATGGGCAGTTATTATATTCTACCTGTACTCTAACGCGGGAAGAAAATCAAGATTTAATTGAAAGAATTCTGCAGGAAAATAGTGATTTTAAACTGATGGATTTGAATATAAAATTAAATGAAATCAGCAGTCTTACAATAGAGAATAAAAATAAATATTTGGAACTTTTACCCGGAGAGGTAGATTCGGAAGGTTTCTTTTTTGCATTATTAAAAAAAGTGGAGAGTGATTAAATTTAAGATGAAGGATTTAAAAGAGTTAAATAGAAGTGAACTAATAGATGAATTAAAAAATGCAGGTTTTCCCTCATATAGGGGCGAACAGGTTTTTAACTGGCTTTATAAAAATGGAGTTTCCAGTACTGAGGAAATGAAAAATATCCCAAAAAAAATGCGTAAATTTCTTGATGAAAATTACATTTTAACAGATATTGAAGAAATCAAAAGAAGTGTAGCAGTTGACGGCACAGTTAAATATCTATGGCAGTTAAAAGATGATCAAAATATTGAGGGAGTTTATCTTCCTTTTCCAGAATCAGGTCGTCACAGTGCCTGTATTTCGACTCAGGTTGGCTGTGGCCTGGGATGTTCTTTTTGTGCCACAGGAATTGATGGTTTAAAGAGAAATTTAAGCACTGGAGAGATAGTTGATCAGGTTATTAAAGTACAGAAGGATATAAGCGGTCAAAATTTTGCTGAGCCAAGATTGAGCAATATTGTATTTATGGGAATGGGTGAGCCACTGGCAAATTTTGATAATTTAATGAAAGCGGTAGAAATTTTAAATGCTGATAACGGACTGAATATCGGGATGCGAAAAATGACTATTTCGACAGCCGGACTGGTGCCTGAAATAAAAAAGCTGGCCCGGGTTAACGATCAAATTGGTCTTGCAGTTTCTCTGCATGCCCCAAATGATCGTCTTCGTAATAAAATAATGCCGATCAATAAAAAATATAATATAAATCAGTTATTGACAGCAGTTCTGGAGTATATAGAAAAAACAGGAAGAAGAGTTACTTTTGAATATGTATTAATGGACAGTGTTAATGATAGTCCTGAGCTTTCTGTTCAGCTGGCCGAATTACTCAGAGGAATAAACTGTCATGTAAATTTGATTCCTGCGAATCCAGTGCCAGAGCTGGGTATTGAAAGACCTGTACAGAAAGTAATAGATAGATTTTATGAAACTCTGGCTAATAATGGTATTCAGGTTACTCTAAGAAGAGAAATGGGAACTCAGATTGATGCAGCCTGCGGTCAGCTTAAAAGAAAAGAAAATAGCTTATAATTTTAAGGAGGAAAAAAATGCGGTTTAAAGCTTTAACTGATAAAGGGAAAAAACGCAGCGCAAATGAAGATAATTATTTTATAAATAGTGATATTGATTTTTTTATGGTTGCTGATGGCATGGGGGGACATGCTGCTGGAGAAGTGGCAAGTCAGACTGCAGTGGATTTTGCAGCAGATTTTAACTTTGAACTTTCAAATCCACTGGCAAGTCTGAGCGATTTGACCTTTGAAATAAATCAGGCTATTATTAAAAAAAGTAAGCAAAAAATTGATTATCAGGGGATGGGAACTACATTTGCTGCTGTAATTGTTTGTAACCAGAGGCTTTATTATGTTAATTTAGGTGACAGCCGCATTTATCTTTATAATAAAAGTAATAAAACCTTAAAGAAAATTTCTGAGGATCATTCGCTTGTTGCTGATTTATTAAGGAAAGGCAAAATCACTAAAGAAGAAGCTTTTAATCATCCTAAAAAAAATATAGTTACTCAGGCTTTAGGATTAGAATCTGAACTGGATTTAGATAAAGGGCAGCTTGATATTTCTGGCGATGAGTATATATTAATTTGCACTGATGGTTTAACAGATATGATCAAAGAAGAAGAAATTAAAACAGTTTTTAATAAACATACTAATGTAGAAAAAGTGGCAGATGAGCTTCTTCAGCAAGCACTGAGCAGTGGTGGTCTTGATAATATAACTTTAATAGTTGCTGGTTTTAATGAATAATAATTATTGTTTGATGATAATTGAGGTGAATTTATGCAGGGTAAGATTTTAAATAACCGTTATAAGATAATAAAGGAAATAGGACGTGGAGGAATGGCGATTGTTTACTCCGCTCGTGATACGCTTTTAGAAAGACGAGTGGCAATTAAAATGCTGCGTCCGGAATATAAGTCCGATGATGAATTTATTGATAAATTCAGACAGGAAGCGAGAGCTGTAGCCAGATTATCTCATCCTAATGTGGTGAGTATTTATGATATTGTTGTTGATGAGGAAAGAATTTATCTTGTAATGGAAATAGTTGAAGGCAAAACATTGAAAGATATAATAAAAGAAAGAAAAAAACTATCTATTGCTGAATCTTTAGAGATAGCAAGACAAATTGCTGCTGCGCTTTCTGTTGCCCATGGTAATCAGATTGTACACTGTGATATTAAGCCTCATAATATAATTTTAAATGACGACCATGAGGTTAAGGTTACTGACTTTGGAATTGCAAGAGCTGTTAGTAATTCAACTGTCAGGGTTACAGAAACTGTTGTCGGAAGTGCTCATTATTTTTCTCCTGAGCAGGCAAAAGGAGGAGAGATTAAAGCCTATTCTGATATCTATTCACTGGGTGTGGTTTTATATGAAATGACAACTGGAGAACTTCCTTTTCATGGAGAGAGTCCAATCTCTGTTGCTTTAAAACATATACAACAGCAGCCGGTTGAAGCTGCAAAAATTAATAAGGATATACCAGAAGAGGTTAATGACCTGATTATGAAAGCAATAGCAAAAGATCCGGCAGATCGCTTTCAGGATGCTTACGAAATGCGACAGCAGATTACCTACTGCTTAAAAAATCTAAAATCTAATATTGTAAATTCAGAAAAAAAAGCTGATTTTAATGCTGATGAAACAAGGGTTATGAAAAAATCAGATTTTGATTTTTTAAATAATTCTAGCAAAAATAATGCAGAAGTTAGTAAAACTAACGATGAAAACAAAGAAAATAAAGAAGCAGTTAAAAATAAAAAAGGGTTAAAAGATAAAAATGATCTCAAACAGGATGAAAAACATTCGAGAATTAAAAAGAAAAATGGTTCAAAGAAAGACAGATCTGAAGATAATAGTGATCAGGAAAAATATAAAAAACCTCTTTTTATTACAGGAGCGGTTATATTATTTTTATTGATATCACTGGGTGGAGTTGTTTTCTTTTTCAATCAATATACAAATGTGCCGGTTGTTCAGGTGCCAGAGATAGAGGGTAAAAGCCTAACTGAGGCCAGAAAACTTGCTTCAGAAGTAGGCCTTAACCTGGTTGAAAATGAAGAAAGGGTTTTTAGTGAAGAAATTGAGGCTGAACATATTGTTAGTCAGCAGCCTGCTGCAGGGGAAAGGGTTAAGCAGAGTCGTCCTTTAAATATTACTGTTAGTAAAGGCCCCCAGTTGATCGAAATACCTGAATTTATCGGTAATTCATTACGTGAGGCCTTAATTGAGTTAGATAATCTTTCTTTAAAAAGTGGAGACATCCAGTATATATTTAGGTTATCAGAAGAACCTGGTACAGTTATCAATCAAATTCCAGCAGCCGGAGCTGAAGTAGAAAAAGGAAGCGAAATCACTCTTTTTGTAAGCCGAGGAGAGCGAGATATATCTGTTCGTATGCCTGATTTGACTGGTTTAACCCAGGCAGAAGCCTTTGATTTAATCAAAGAAAAAGGTTTAAATATTGGTCAGGTTAGTGTGGAAAATTCAGAGCGTTTTGCAGATGGACAGGTAATCTCACAGAGTGTAAAAGCCGGCGAATATCTTCCCAGGGGGATTGCTGTTGATTTTGTTGTTAGTAGAGGTGGAGCGACTAATGTGACCGAGAATTATACTCTAAATAGAATTTCTGTAAATGTGACAGGTTCTGAAAGCAGAGAGGTACGAATTGTAGTTGAAGATGATAATGGGCGAGATCAGGTTTATCAGGCTATTCATGAACCTGGAGATAACATAGTAAGAGACATTAGAAGTCAGGGAAAAACAGAGATAAAAGTTTACTTTGATGATCAGTTAATTAAGTCAGAAAGCTTTGGAGGCTGATAATTTAGATGAAAGGGATTTTAATTAAATCCATAGGGGGGTTTTTCTTCGTAGCTGATCAGGAAAAGAATATTTATCAGTGTAGAATAAGAGGTAAAATACGAGAAAAAATTTATCCTGGAGATTATGTAGAAATAGATAAAAAAAATAAAATTCTGGAAGACTTTTATTCCAGGAAAAACTTACTTAAAAGGCCAAAGGTAGCAAATGTAGATCAGGTTGTGATCATGCATTCTCTTAAAAATCCCGATTTTAAGCCTGCATTACTGGATAGATTTTTGTTACTTGTAGAAAGTTCTGGATTTGAACCTTTGATAGTAATTAATAAGATTGACCAGGCTGCAGTCAGTTTTAAAGAAAAGTTTGGAGAATATCAGGATGCAGGCTATGAGCTTCATTTTATCAGTGTTAAAGAAAATAAAAATCTAGATCGATTATTTAAAAAATTAAATAACAAAATCAATGTTTTAACTGGTCCATCAGGAGCAGGTAAATCTTCATTTTTAAATAAAGTTATAGAGGATGCTGATTTAAAAACAGCTGCTGTAAGTAAAAAACTAAAAAAAGGAGTTCACACCACAAGAATGGTGGAATTATTATCTTTACCAAACAAGGGGTGGGTAGCAGATACTCCAGGCTTTTCTTCAATGTCAAAACTAAACTTAGAAATTGAGCCAGATAATTTATCCTGGTATTTTCCGGAGATTGCAGAATATAATAATCAATGTAAATTTAATCGCTGTACTCATCTCCATGAACCTCAATGTGTGGTTCAGCAAAAAGTAGAAGCTGGTGAAATATCTGCCCGCAGGTATCAGAGTTATCAACAATTATATAATGAATTAAAAGAAAAGGAGAGAAAATACTAATGAAAACAGAATTTGCACCTTCACTGCTGGCATCTGATTTTAGTCAGTTAAAAGATCAAATTCAGCTGGTTAAAGATGCTGATTATTTACATTTAGATGTAATGGATGGTCATTATGTGCCCAACATTACTTTTGGCCCCGGTTTAATTAGTTCTATAAGAAAGCACAGTCAGCTTCCTTTTGATACTCATTTAATGATTAGCAATCCCGAAAGATACATTAAAGAATTTGCAGAAGCAGGTTCTGATATTTTAACAGTCCATCTGGAAGCAACAGACCATATTCATCGAGTAATTCAGCTGATAAAAGAACAGGGAATAAAAGCTGGTGTTTCTCTAAATCCTGCCACACCATTAGAGAATTTAGAATATATTCTTCCCGAACTTGATCAGGTTTTAATTATGTCAGTTAATCCTGGTTTTGGAGGGCAATCATATATTCCTCAGATGACAGCAAAAATTGCTAGTTTGAAGAGAATGATTGAAAGAAATAATTACAGCTGTCAGATAGAGGTTGATGGTGGGATAAAAACACATAATTTAAAAGAAGTTGTAAATGCTGGTGCCGATATAATAGTTGCTGGTTCTGCAATTTTTGGTGCAGCTGATCCAGCCCGGGCACTGTTGGAAATGAGGAGTATTGCGTCTGATGTCTAAAAAAAGGGCTCTTTTAGTGCTTAATGGTGAGCTAAATTTTAAGAAATCAGATTTAAAACGGCTTATCTCAAAAAAAGAGATAGATTGTATTATTGCTGTTGATGGTGGTGCTAATAAACTAAGAGGTTTAAAGCTAATACCGGATTTAATTATCGGCGATCTGGATTCATTAACTGAGCAAAACAAAGTATATTTTAACCAGCATAATGTCAATATAATAAAATATCCGGTTGAAAAAGATCAGACAGATGGGGAAATTGCAGTTGATTACTGTCAAAAAAATGGATTTGAAGAATTATATTTAACTGCAGCTCTGGGCGGTAGAATAGATCAGCAGCTGGCAAATTTAAATCTTTTAGAATATATTTATGAATTGAATTTGCGAGCAGAGATGATTTCATTGAATCTTGAAATTGCTTTAATTGGTCAGAATGAAAAAAAAGAGTTTTTATCAAAAAAAGGTTATCGTCTTTCTCTGCTTCCTCAAAGTAAAACAGTTTGTGGTCTGACTATTAAGGGCTGTAAATATAGTTTAGAAAATCAGGATATTTTCCGTTCGCAAAGCCGGGGGATTAGTAATTTAATTGAGGATGAAAGAGCACTAATTGAACTAAAAAGTGGCTTGTTGATTTATGTATTAGAAAAATTAGAGTAGATAGCAGAGAGTAAATGGAGGTAATAATGGATATTTATCAAAAAGCATTAAAATTACATAGTGATCATCAGGGAAAGATTGCAGTTAAGTCAAAGGTCAGGGTACGCAGCAGGGAGGAATTGAGCCTTGCTTATTCGCCGGGAGTAGCAGAGCCCTGTCGGAAAATTAATCAAGATCCAGAAAAGCTCTATCAATATACAGCTTACGGGAATCAGGTTGCTGTAGTCTCCTCTGGTACAGCAGTTTTAGGTCTGGGGGATATTGGCCCAAAAGCTGCTCTTCCTGTTATGGAGGGGAAAGCAGTCTTATTTAAGGAATTTGCCAATGTAGATGCTTTTCCTTTGTGTGTGGGCACAAAGCAAGTTGACCAAATAGTAGATTTTGTTAAATTACTGGAACCCACTTTTGCAGGTATAAATTTAGAAGACATTTCTGCTCCAAGATGTTTTGAAATTGAGGCCAGGCTGAAAGAAGAAACAGAGATGGCTATTTTTCATGATGATCAGCATGGAACGGCAATTGTTGTTTTAGCAGCAGTAATCAATGCTTTAAAACTTGTAAATAAAAGCATTGATCAGATAAAAATAGTTGTTAATGGAGCCGGAGCAGCCGCAACAGCAGTATCAAAACTGCTTTTGGATGCAGGAGCTCAGAATTTGATAATCAACGATAAAATTGGGATTTTAAATTCATCCAATCTGGACCAGTATGATTCTTTAAGACAGGATTTAATAAAAAGGACAAATCCAGATAATTTAAATGGAGGTTTGAGGGAAGCGGTTAAAGATGCTGATTTATTTATTGGATTGTCTGTAGGTAATATTTTAAAGGCAGAAATGGTAGAGGAAATGGCTGATGATCCTTTAATTTTTGCGATGGCAAATCCGACTCCTGAAATTGATCCAGAATCTGCTTTAAATGCAGGTGCTGCAGTAATTGCAACAGGGAGATCAGATTATCCAAATCAGATTAATAATGTGCTGGCTTTTCCCGGGGTTTTTAGGGGCACCCTCGATGTCAGGGCTTCTGAGATCAGTGAAGGGATGAAAATTGCTGCTGCGGAAGCTATAGCTGAACTGGTTGCTGATGATCTTTCGGCTGAATATATTATTCCAGATCCCTTTGATCAGAGAGTGGTTCCAGCAGTTGCTTTTGCAGTTGCTAAAAATGCAATTAAAAATAACCTGGCCCGGATAGAATTAAGTGAGCAGGAATTAAAACAAAAAATCGAAAATAAGCTGGAGAAAAAAACTAGCTAAATGTACTAAAGGGAGCAGCAATTTTAAAATCGCTGCTCCCTTCCTAATTTAAATCTTAATTAGTAAGCTCTTTCAACCTTACCGGATTTAAGACACTGAGTACATACTTTTATTCTTTTTGGTGAACCATCAACAATTGCTTTAACTTTTTTTAGATTTGGACGCTGAGTTCTTTTTGTAGAACTTGTAATGTTACGACCAACTCCACCTTTTTTCTTAGCTTTACCACGTCGCTGTATGCTATTGGCTTTATTTCCACCTTTACCACAAATTTCGCAGACTCTAGACATAGAAAAACACCTCCTTAATTTATTCACTTCAGCACTTACCCAAAAGGGCGGCGCTCCATAGATTTTAAAAATTTAATAATTAAGTTTATGAGCGCTTTCTGATAAAATTTATCTCAGATTATATTTTAACATAGATAAACATCCTTTAGCAAGTTACAATTCTAAAAAATATAAATCTATATATGCAGGAAAGTATAAATTTATCTTGAAATAAATAATAAATGAGTATTAATTTAACTATTTCTATGGATTTTATTCTTGCATAGAGACTTTATATAAGATAGAATAATTATGTATGAAAAGAGGTGTAAAGAATGGAAAAAGAATTAAAAAATGAACTTGGGAAAATAATTATTGATGAAGAGGTAATAGCTAAGACAGCAGGTATTGCTGTAATGGAATGCTATGGTCTTGTTGGTATGTCTTCCAGAAGTATGCAGGATGGTCTTGCTGATCTTCTAGGGTGGGACAATATTAGTAAGGGTGTTGGTATTGATATTAGTGAAGATAAGGTTCATCTGGATTTAAATATAATTGTTGAATACGGAACTAATATTCATGAAGTAGCTCATAATGTAATGGAGAGAGTTCGCTATACCCTCGAAAATAAAGTTGGAATTGAAGTTGTTAAGATAGATGTTAATGTAAGGGGAGTGAGGGTTGGCGATGCCAATTAATAATAAAGAAAAAATTACTGCAGTAGATGCAGAGAAATTTAAAGATATGATGTTTACATCACTACACTGGCTTAAAGAGCAAAAATCATTTATTGATTCTCTAAATGTTTTTCCGGTGCCAGATGGTGATACTGGTACAAATATGTATTTAACCTTTAAGGAAGCTGTATCCACTCTGGAGGATAAAAACTCAAGAAGTGTTTCCGAACTTGCTTCTGCACTTTCTAAAGGTGCCTTAATGGGTGCTCGTGGAAACTCAGGAGTAATTCTTTCTCAGTTAATTAGAGGCTTTGCACAGGCCTTAAAAGGAAAAAGCAAACTGAAAGTTAAAGATTTAGCAAATGCTCTTAATAAAGCCTCTGAAGTTGCCTATCATGGTGTTTTAAAACCTGTGGAAGGGACGATTTTAACTGTTTCAAGAGAAGCGGCTGAAAAAGCTCTGGCGGAGGCAGATTCTGCTGCCGATTTAGTAGAATTGTTTGAAATAACAATTAAAGCGGCGGAAGAATCGTTAGAACGTACTCCAGAGTTACTTGCTGCTTTAAAGGAGGCTGAAGTAGTAGATGCTGGTGGACAGGGATATCTAACAATTCTTGAAGGAATGCTTAAAGGTTTAAAAGGAGAAAAAATAGAATATCAGGCTGCAACAGCTGAAGCTAAAACAAGAAAAAAATCTGAACTTGCAGAAGATATAAAGTTTACTTACTGTACCCAGATGTTAATTGAAATTGACAGCCGTAAATCAAATATTGATCGTATGATTGATAAGATCAGAAAAGACATGCAGAGTTATGGCGATTCAATTATGGTAGTTGGCAGTGATGATGTAATTAAGATACATGTTCATACCAATCATCCAGGTGTCTTATTAGAATATGGTTTAAAAAAGGGTAAAGTTTTTGATATAAAAATTGATAATATGCGCAAGCAAAATCAGGAAAAAGTACAGCGGGAAAATGACTCTGACTTTGATCATTCTCAGTTTCATCAGGGTGAAAAATCAGCTTCAGACACTGATATTAAAGAAGATAACGAGCCTGCAGAGACTGAAGATAAAGACAGGAAAGAGGTAGAAGAAATCAATCAGCAAAAAGATTCAGAAATTGTGGTAGAGAAAAACACTGGTATTATTTCTGTAGCTAATGGCGAAGGTGTAGTTAATATTCTGAAAGAGTTAGGAGTTGACTATGTTATAAAAGGTGGCCAGTCAATGAATCCTTCTACCAATGATTTTTTAGAGGTAGTAGAACGAATGAATACTGATCAAATAATTATTCTGCCTAATAATAAAAATATTATTTCTGCAGCTAAACAGGTTTCTGAATTGAGTAAAAAAAATATTGAGATTATTGAAACCCGGTCTATTCCCCAGGCTGTAACAGCTTTAATGATTTATGATGATCAGGCTTCTCCTTCACAACTCAAAGAAAGAATGGAAGCTGAAATTAAATATGTAAAAACACTGGAAATAACACAGGCCGTAAAAGATTCTAAGGTTAACGGACTGGAAATAAAAAAAGATAATTATATTGGTTTAAAGGATGGAGATATCTTAGTTAGTGCTGAAACAGAAAGAGAAACAGTAATTAATTTATTGAATAAAGTTGCTGAAGATGAGGAATTAGTTACTATTTATTATGGAGAAGGCATTACTGAGGCTGAAGCAGAAGAAGTCAAAAATATTATGGAAGAAAATTTTGATTTTGATGAGATAGAGATTTATCCAGGGGGACAGCCACTCTATCCCTTTATAATTTCCCTAGAATAGGATGTGTTAATATGATTGCTTTAGTAACAGATAGCACCTGTGATTTACCTGCAGAAATTCTTGCTAAACATCAAATTGAGATTGTTCCATTAACTGTTCATTTTGAAGAAGACACTTACTATGATAAGGTTGATTTAGAAAGTGAAGAGTTTTATAAAATGATGGAATCTGCAGCTGAATTACCAACAACTTCTCAGCCATCAGTTGGATTATTTATGGATAGATATCAAAAGTTATCAGAAGACTATGATCAGGTGATTTCTATTCATTTATCTTCTGCTTTAAGTGGGACCTGCGAGTCGGCAAGACTTGCTGCTGCTCAGCTGGATGAACTGGAGGTTGAAATAATAGATTCTAAGTCTACAAGTTCAGGTCTGGGGTTTATGGTGTTGTTGGCTGCCAAAATGATAGAAGCAGGTAAAGATATCGAGGAAATTAAAGAAATTATTTTACAGGAAAGAGAAAAAATAACAATATATTTTACTGTTAATGAACTTACTTATCTGGAAAAAGGAGGCAGGATTGGTAAAGCCCAGGCTTTTTTAGGTAGTATCTTTAATTTTAATCCAATTTTAGAACTTTCTGCTGACACAGGTAAGATTATACCCAAAGAAAAAATAAGAGGGTATAAAAAAACAAATCAGAAGATGACAGATCTGGCACTAAATGCTGCGGTAGATAGTGACAGTGTTAATTTTGCTTATATTTATGGTAAGGATAGTGATAATTACCAGCAGTTAAAAAATAATTTTGAATCAGAATTAGCTGCTCAGAATAATTTTGAATATCAAATCCTTGAAAACAAGATTGGAACTGTTTTAAGTTCTCATACCGGTCCTCTTGTCTATGGAATTGTTATTTACAGAGGAGAATTACTGGAATAATGAAGCAAAAACTTTCAGATGAAGTGCAATTTATTAAAGGTGTTGGGCCCAGGTGGGCCGAGCGCCTTTCAAAATTAGGGATAAAAACTGTGCGAGATCTTTTATATTATTTTCCCAGAGAATATGAAGACCGCAGTCAGATCAGTCAGATAAAGTATACTGCTGTTGGAGAACAGGCTAATTTTAAAGTTGAAGTTTTAAAGACTGAATATCAGAAAATCCGATATAATCTTGACCTCCTGCGGGTAACTTTTTCTGATGGCACAGATGTAGTAAATGGAATCTGGTATAATCAGTCATATCTTAGCGAACAATTTGAAAAAGGGGATCAATATATAATCAGCGGTAAAATTAGCGAGAAAAATTGGCGTAAATATAAAAGGAAAGAGATTAATAATCCAGTTTATGAAAAATTGGATTCTGATGCGTCTGTATTGAATACAGGTAGAATTGTGCCTATTTATTCACTTACTGAGGGAATAACACAGCGCAGATTACGTCGGGTAATTGCTAATGCATTAAAAAGTCATGCTGCTTTAATTGAGGAGCAATTACCGGGATCAATTCTAAAAAAATATAACTTTCCTGATCTTAAAACTTCTATTTTGGGAATGCACTATCCTAAAAATGAAAAACACCAAAAATTTTCTCGCCGCAGACTTGCTTTTGAAGAGTTTTTTTATCTCCAGCTTTATGCTCTGGAAGAAAAGAAAAAATATAATGAGCTTCAGGGTATCCAGCATCAATTTAAGGCGGAAGAGAATAAAAAATTTCTTTCAGAGCTTGATTTTGAGCTGACAGATGCTCAAAAAAGGGTGAATTTAGAAATTAGAAGGGATATGGAATCCAAAAAAACTATGTCTCGATTACTGCAGGGAGACGTAGGCTCTGGTAAAACTGTGGTCGCTGCACTGGCACTTTTGCAGACTATTGCCAATGGTTTTCAGGGAATATTTATGGCTCCAACAGAAATACTTGCCGAACAGCATTTTTTAAATTTTAAAGAACTTTTAAGTGATTTTAATTATAATATCATTTTATTAACCGGCAGTGTCAAAACAGCTGCCAGAAAGAAAATTGAAGCGGATATTGAAACTGGCAAAACAGATTTAATTATTGGTACTCATGCGCTTTTCCAGGAGGGTTTGAGTTATAATAACCCCGGTTTAATAGTTATTGATGAACAACACCGCTTTGGTGTAGAACAGAGGCATAGTTTAAAAGAAAAAGGTGACAGTCCGGATTTGTTAATCATGACTGCTACGCCGATCCCAAGATCAATGGCAATGCTGATTTATGGTGATCTTGATCTTTCGGTTATTGATGAAATGCCACCGGGAAGAAAGGAAATTGCTACTTTCTGGAGAAGAGAAAACAGAAGACAGCAGATTTATTCTTTTTTAAAAGAAAAAATTGCAGCAGGCAGACAGGCTTATATTGTCTGTCCCTTAATTGAGGAATCAGAAGAAATGCCAGGGCTTGTATCTGCAGAAGAATTATTTAATGATTTAAAGAGTGGTTTTTTTAAAGAACAGAAGCTTGCTTTAATCCACAGCTCGATTGCTGCAGCTGAAAAAAAGGAGATCATGGAGAGTTTCAGAGAAGGTAAAATTGATATACTGGTTGCAACAACTGTAATTGAAGTTGGGGTGGATGTCAGTAATGCCAGTATTATGATTATTGAAAATGCAGAAAGATTTGGGCTGGCCCAGCTGCATCAGTTACGGGGTCGAGTTGGGAGAGGACGTCATCAATCATACTGTATTTTAATTTCTGATCCGCCAGGAGAGGATGCTGCTTATCGGCTGGAAATTATGTGTAAGAGCAATAATGGCTTTTTGATTGCGGAAGAAGATTTGAAAATGAGAGGACCCGGCGAATTTTTCGGTACCAGACAGCATGGAATTGATGATCTAAAGGTGGCCAGTTTAACTGAAGATCAGGAACTTCTGGTTAAGGCAAGGGAGGAAGCACAACTAATTGTTAAAGCTGATAACTGGCAGCAGCATTATAAAAAATTAGCAGAGAATATTTCGGAAATAGAATTAAAGATTTAATTATATCTGGAGGAGTTATTTAATGAGAATTATTGCCGGTAAAGCTGGTGGTTTAAAATTAAAAAGTTTAAAGGGAAAGGATGTTAGACCAACACTCGATCGGGTTAAAGAGTCAATGTTTAATATTATTGCATTTTATCTACCGGGAGCTGAAATTCTGGATTTATTTAGTGGTTTTGGCAGTCTTGGTATTGAAGCTTTGAGCCGAGGGGCAGGGCGGGCCGATTTTGTAGAGATTAATAAGTCTCATCTTAATATAATAAAGGATAATTTAAAAAAGGCCAGGCTTTTTGATGAAGCAGAACTTTTTAAACAGGATGCTTATCTATATTTAAAAAATTGCAGTACAAAATATGACTTAATTTTTATGGATCCTCCCTATGAAAAAAATATGACTTCAGAAGCTATAAAGTTGATTTTGGACAACAAGTTATTAAAAGAAAATGGTCTCATTATTAGCGAAAAATCAGCTGCTGAAGAAGTTGAAGAATTTAATGAATTGAGTATTTTTAAAAATAAACGTTACGGAAATTCATTATTAACAATCTATAAACTAAAATAAATTATAAGGGGTAGTTAATATGAGTAAAAAAATTGTATATCCAGGTAGTTTTGATCCCGTTACAAATGGACACCTTGATATAGTTGAAAGAGCGGCCAATATTTTTGATGAGGTTATTGTATCTGTGTTTTGCAATCCTAATAAGGAACCGGTATTTTCTATGGAAGAACGGGTTGAGATGTTGAAGAAAGCAACTGAAAAGTTCAAAAATGTAAAAGTAGACTCTTTTTCTGGTTTAACAACCAAATATGTACATTCTATTGGTGGTGAGGCCATTCTACGAGGTTTGCGGGCTGTCTCTGATTTTGAAGGGGAGTTTCAGATGGCTTCGATGAACAAACATTTGGATCAGGAAATCGAAACAATCTTTTTAATGACAGATACTAAATTTGCTTTTTTGAGTTCCAGTGTAATTAAAGAAGCCGCTTATTTTGATGGGGATATCAAAGAACTCGTTCCTAATTTTGTTTATAAAAAACTGAGAAATAAATTTGCGGTAGAAAATCAGGGGTGAATAATTTGTCATTAGCTGCCTTTTTGAAACTGGTAGAAATTAGAACAAAAATTGCCAGTTTTACTCCCTTTGTTCTGGGAAATTTATATCTTTTTTATCATTATTCAAATTTTAATATTTTAAATTTTTTACTGCTCTTTTTTTCTTTGCTCTGTGTTGATATGGGTACAACAGCAGTTAATAATTATCAGGATTTTATTAGAGCTCAAAAAAAACAGGGTTATAATTATGAAGAACATAATGCAGTTGTAAACTTTAATTTAAGAAAAAGAGATGTAAAAATAATAATTTCACTGCTTTTTTTTCTGGCAGTAGTAAGTGGTTTACTGCTTTATAAAAATACTGATGTTATAGTTTTAATAATTGGTGTTAGTTCATTTATAATTGGTATTTTATATACTTCTGGTCCGGTTCCAATTTCGCGAACCCCTCTGGGAGAAATCTTTTCTGGTTTTACGATGGGGTTTTTTATTACTTTTCTGTCAATTTATGTCCATAAATTGGATTTAGTAGATTTAGTTATTAATAGTAACTTATTAATAGCAAAATTAAAATATATAGAAATTATTAAAATATTTATTTATTCATTGCCTCTTATTTTTGGAATTGCCAATATTATGCTTGCAAATAATATCTGTGATATTGAGGATGATCTGGAAAACAAACGATTTACTCTTCCAATTTATATTTCGCGCAGCAAAAGTCTTAAGTTATTTAGATTGTTATATTATTTTTCCTATTTTAGCATTTTGATAGCAGTTTTGATCAAGATATTACCTACCGTATCTATGCTATCACTTCTGTCTATTCTTAAAGTAGAACAAAATTTAAAACGGTTTGAAAAACATCAGAGTAAAAAAGATACATTTATTCTATCAGTTAAGAATTTTGTAATTATAAATTATTTTACAGCCATAACTTTAGTAATAGCAATTATTTTTTAAGATAAAAATAGGGGGGTTAATTATTATGACTCTACTGGGAAATATTATTTGGTTTATCTTTGGTGGCTTATTTCATGCTATTGGCTGGTGGTTTGCTGGGCTGCTCTGGTCAATTACGATAATTGGAATACCAGTTGGTAAACAGTGTTTTAAACTGGCAAAAATGCAGCTTGCACCCTTTGGCAAAAAAGTTGTAGAGAAAAATAGTTCTTCAATCGGTTTAATTGCAAATATTATCTGGATTATTTTGTTTGGCTGGGAACTGGCTTTTGCTAATTTGGTTTCTGCTTTTATTTTTGGAATTACTATTATTGGAATTCCATTTGCCAAGCAGAGTCTGAAGCTTGCATATTTATCTCTGATGCCTTTCGGAAAAGATATAGAAAAAGTTAAATAGATGAGGTGTTTTTAAGTTGCAGCATAAAAATTTTGGGCTTGTACTTGAAGGTGGCGGTATGCGTGGTGCTTTTACTGCTGGAGTTATTGATTTTTTTCTAGAAAATAAAATTTATTTTGATTATACTATAGGAGTCTCTGCTGGGGCTAACAATGGTGCCAATTATACCAGTAGACAGTCAGTTAGAAATAAAAAAATATTTACAGAACTGGTTGAAGATGAGAGATATATGAGTCTAAAAAATTTGATCAAAGATGGAAGTTATTTTGGAATGGATTTTCTTTTTCATCAACTTCCTCATGAAATTTTACCCTTTGACTACAGTGAATTCAAAAATTCATCGACAACTCTTAAAGTTGCTGCTACTGAATGCAGCAGCGGAGAAATTGAATATTTTAAGCCGCAAAATTATGATGATATTGACAAAATCGATAATATTTTTAAAGCTTCAAGCAGTCTGCCATTAGTTTCAAATCCTGTAGAAATTGACGGCAATTTGTATCTTGATGGGGGTATTAGAGATTCTATCCCAGTAAAAAAAGCTCTTTCGGACGGCTATCAGAAACTTGTAGTAATTTTAACTCGAGAAAAAGAATATCGAAAAAGTCCTATTAAAGCAAAATTTTTATTAAATCTCTTTTTGAAAAAATATCCCAATTTGGTTGAAGATCTAAAAAAAAGACATCAAATTTATAATAATAGTCTTGATTTAATAGAAAAAAAAGAAGAAAATAATCAATTTTTTGTTTTCAGGCCTGAAAAGATTGATATTGACCGTTTTAGCCGTGATAAAAAAGAACTGGAACAACTGTATAACTCAGGCTATAAGCTGGCAGAAAAAAGATCAGGCGAATTCAGCGAGTGGTTAAAAAATAATAAGGAGTAATTATGGATTTATCTTTTGATAGTTCAATCACAGCAAAAGTGGTTAAGGCAGTTGCAGAATTTGATCTTATTAGTGATGGAGATCGTCTTGCAGTTGGTTTATCCGGTGGAAAAGATAGTACATTTATGCTAATGATTTTAAAAATTTTTAAGGAACATTTTAAGAAAGATTTTGAATTAAAAGCAGTACATGTAGATCCTGGATTTAAAGATTCTACAGCTGCAGAAATAAAAAAATTTTGTAATCAATTAAATATTGATTTAAAAATCATAGAAACAAAAATTGCTGATTATATTACTAAAGCAGATGCCGAAAATCCCTGTTCTAAGTGTGCTCATTTTAGAAAAGGGGCTATTATAAATTATCTTAATAAAAACGGTTTTAATAAACTGGCTTTTGGCCATCATTTAGATGATGCTGTAGAAACTTTTCTAATGAGTATTTTTTATTCAGGTCAATTAAAAACTCTGCAGCCCAAAAGATTTTTAAGTAATAGTGGTGTAGAAATAATTAGACCGCTGATTTATTTAAGAGAAAATATAATTATTAAAGAAATACAGAAAAGAAAGATTAAAATTAAAAAGAGCAGCTGTCCTTATGATGGTAATTCAGTCCGCTCTCAGGTCAGAAAAGATTTTGCAAACTATTTTAATGATCAGCAGTTGTTTTCTAATTTGATTTCAGCAATGAGGGATAGTGACAATCGAGAATTGTGGCCAGAAAATGAAGAATTTCAACTCTTAAAAACAAAAATGAAAAAATACTGGCAAAAAAAAGGTGGAAAGTAGTATGTCAGAAACGAAAAGTGAAGAATTTATAATTCAAAAATTGCAATTTACTCAGAAAAGACTAAATTTGATTTATCAAAAATCTCCACTAGCATTTATTTCCTGGAATCGTGAAGGTGATATTATTGATTTAAACCAGGCAGCAGAAGAGCTCTTTGGTTGGGATCGATTGGAATTAGAAAACAGGGACTTTATTTCTACAATAATAGCAGAAGAAGATAGGGATGTTTGGCGTAACTGGAAAAATGATAAGCTTGATGACCTTCCTCGTGATTTTGTGAGTCGGGGTTTAAAAAAAGATGGTTCTATAATTAACTGCAGCTGGAATAATGCTGTAATTAAAGAAAATGGAAGTGTAGAAGAAGTTATTTCCATAGCTAAAAATTTGAGCAATGATTTAGAACAGGAAATGGAAATGCTAAAACTGGTTAAAGCAATAAATGAAACTGATAACTGGGTTGTTATTACTGATAAATCTGGAATTATCGAGTATGCAAATACGACTGTTGAGGAAATAACAGGTTACAGCAAAGAAGAAGTTATTGGAAACAAACCTTCTTTATTTAAATCAGATAAACATAATAATAAATATTATAAAAAACTCTGGCAGACAATTAAATCCGGAGAAGTTTTTAATGATGTAATTATCAATCGAAAAAAGAATGGAGATTATTTTTATTCAGAACAGACAATAACTCCCATCAAAGATCATAATAATGAGATTGTAAATTATATTTCTGTTGGTAGAGATATAACTCAAAATGAAAAATTACGACGTAAAATTGAATATATTTCGAATTATGATATTCTAACAGGTTTGCCTAACCGAAGATCTATTAGAAATAAAATTGATAATTTAATTGAAATTAATTCTGATAAAAAGATTGCAGTTTTAGTAGTTAATATAAACAGGATTAAGTATTTAAATGATATCTATACTGATCCAGAAAATGATCGAAGTCTGATTAATCTGGTTGCCGAAAAAATAAATAATAAGGCAGCCAATAATCAAAGTTGTGTAAAAATTGATAGAGAAAATCATCTATCCTATCTTGGTGGAGATAATTTTGCTATGATAGTTGATAATCTTGATTCTATAAATCAGATTTATAGAGCAGCAGATAATTTGTTAACAACGTTTTCTGATACAATTGATTATAATTATGAACCCTTTATGCTGAATGCTAGAATAGGTATTTCAATTTATCCTGATGATTGTATTGATTCGCAGAGTTTATTGTCTAATGCAGAAATTGCTCTGATTAACATTAAGAAAAATGATTATGCTTTTTTTGATCAGAAAATGAATCAGGAAATTAAACAGTTTACAAAGATGGAAGCAAAACTTGATCAGGCTATAAAAAATGATGAATTTATAATTTATTATCAGCCTTATTATCGAGGGGTATCTAAAGAGCTCTATGGAATGGAAGCCTTAATTAGATGGCAGAATCCTACAAAAGGACTGATTTCTCCGGCGGAATTTATTCCGATTTTAGAGAATTCTCAGCTTATCAAGAAAGTAGGACTGATTGTAGTAAAAAAAGTGGTCAAAAGCATCAAAAATTGGTTGGATGCAGGCTACAAAGTAGTACCGGTTTCTATTAATTTATCTGCCAGACAGCTTGAAGATAATAATCATTTAAAGGATATTTATCAGATTATTGGAGAAAGTGGAATAGATAATTCTTTAATTAAATTTGAGATAACGGAATCAAGTGCTATGGATGATGTAAATTATAGCTTAAAAGTAATGAATAAAATGAAGGCAAAGGGTTTTTCTATTTCAATCGATGATTTTGGTACGGGTTATTCATCTTTTAGCTACCTTCAGAAATTTCCGATAGATTATCTTAAATTTGATATCTCATTTATAAGGAATATGACTTTAAGCAGTGATGGTAAAAATATTGTGGAATCAATAATCAATATTGCTCATCTCTTGAACTTAAAAACTATAGCTGAAGGAGTAGAAAAAGAAATTGAATTAAATGAACTTAATCAATTAGGTAATGATTTTATTCAGGGATATTATTTTAATCCGCCAATGCCAGCAAAGGAAATCGAAAAAATTTACAGTTGAAGATAGATATTTTAATAATTAATGACCGCTTCCGTAAAAAGAAGCGGTCATTTTCAATTAATTCTTAAGTTATATTAATTTAGCTTTTAAATAACATTTTCCGGTTTTTTACCGTAGAGTTTAACAATCAGGTAAAGTACAATAATTCCTACAGGTAAAAGATAAATGGCTGGAAAACCAAATCCTGCTGGTAAAAACCCAAAGACAGCAGCAATTAGGCCAACTGTTAAGGCATAGGGCATTTGAGTACTAACATGGTCCATATGATCAACAGCCGAAGCAGTTGAAGACATAATGGTTGTATCAGAAATTGGTGAACAGTGGTCTCCCATAACACTTGCTGTTAATACAGCCGCAATAGTTGGCAGCATTGGAATTCCAATAGAATTAGCAAGAGGAATAGCAAGCGGCATTACAATTGCAACAGTTCCCCAGGAACTCCCGATAGTAAAAGCAATAAAAGCAGAGAAAACAAAAATCATAGCGGGTACAATTTCAGGAATGATATTACCTTCTAAAATAGAAACAAGATAATTAGCAGTTCCTAGATCTTCAGTAATACTTCCAATTGACCAGGCTAAAACTAGAATTAGACAGGCAATAAACATTGATTTTGCTCCATCAATCCAACCATCTACTGTTTCACTTATATTAAGAATCCCTTTAGAAAATGATAATATACCGGCGATAAAACTCCCAGTAATAGCTGCCCAGAGGAGAACAATACTGGCATCGGCATTACCAAATGCATCCCTGACTGTAGTACCAGCTTCTAATCCTCCACCATTGTACCAGAGACCAACTAAAGTGACTACAATTACTCCGATAATAGGTAAAAAAGAATTGGTAAAAGTAAAACTTTCGCCTTCAGGCTGTTCAATTTCTTCCATTTCCTGAGAAACCATTGGTGTGGATCCTGGTCTTAAAGTTTCTCCAGTAGAACGGGCTCTTTTTTCGGCTTTTAACATAGGGCCAAAATCTTTACCAGTAAAAATAATAATTAAAGCAAAACCAAGGGCAAAAATACTATAAAAACGGTAAGGAATCGTCTGAACAAAAGTGCTGTAAGCATTCATTTCCAGACCTAAAGAATCAAAACCATCTCTAATTACTCCTACTTCAAAAGCAATCCAGGTTGAAATTGGAACAATACTCGAAACAGCAGCAGCAGTTAAATCAACAATAAAGGCCAATTTTTCTCTTGAGATTTTCATTTTATCAGTTATTGGACGCATTGTGTTTCCAACGATTAAGGTATTTGCATAATCATCAAAAAATATTAGTACTCCCATTACCCAGGCAGCAAGTTGAGTTTTAACAACAGAATTTGCCTTTTCTGCAACATACTCTCCAATAGCGATAATACCACCTGATTTATTAATAATACCAATCATGCCACCCATAGCCAGCAGAAATAAAATAATACCTGCATTCCAGGAATCAGCCAGTGAAGCTAAAATGTAATCATCCAGAGTATGCATAAAAGCAAAGATGAAATTATATCCATTTGTAATTAATGCACCTGCAAAAACACCTAAAAATAAGGATAATACAACCTGTTTGCTCCACCAGGCTAGAATAATTGCCATTAATGGCGGCAGTAAAGAAATAATACCATAACTTTCCATAAAAAAATCCTCCTAGTTTTATTTTCTAAAAATTGAATAAGAGAAAAATATAAAAGCATAAAAAATACCCGGCGATATGCCGGGTTAATTGCAAAAATCGCCTCATCTTTTATCTGAGATAGCACAACATAGTAATTTTACTATGACAGTTCTGTACATCTTCTGTACAGCCCCAGTGGAATTTTGGAATCCTGAAAAAAACCACTTCGGCAGAAAAACCTTTCCTTTTAGATAAACTGGATTCTGGTTAATTCTAAAATTACTAATTTTTTCTGCTCCTCTACCTCACCATTTGATGAGGTATTTATAGTGACTGGCTAAAGCCAATCACTTCTCAATATTCAATTTCATATAAATTATAACTTAGCCTACAATTTATGTCAAGAAATCTGCAGATTTTTTTGCATTAGGCAGGGGTTATAATATATAATAGATATGTTGACTTTTTTTGAGCTGAATTTAAAAAATGTTTTAGTAAATTGCGATTTTGTTCTTTATTAATATAAGATTAAATAAAAAGGAAGGTCTATATGCGAAACAAAAAATTACAGAGATTTTATTCTCGTTTAATAGGTATAATATTTATTTTATTTGTTATTAGCCATTTTATTCCGATTCCTTACCAGGTTATGGAACCCGGGATTGCGGCTGAACTTTCACCAATGGTTAAGGTAAAAGATGGTTATAAAAACCAGGGTGATTTTTTATTGACAGCTGTAGGTAGCCGGAGAGCGGTAGCCTGGGATTATGTTTATATTTCTCTTTTCTCACCTGAAGATAAGGAGCTAACTGCAATTTCTGAGCAATTGCCGGAGAATATGGATATGAATGAATATATAGAATTGATGGCCGAACTAATGGAAGAAAGTAAACTTCAGGCTCAGGCTGTAGCCTTTACTCAGGCTGGCTATCAGGTTGAAGTTTCAGGTGAAGGGGCAGAAGTTGTAGAAGTCATGGAAGACGGAAGTGCCTATAACAACTTAAAAAAAGGTGATTTAATTACAGCTGTGGATGGAAAAAAAGTTGAAATGGCAGCAGATGCAGTTAATATTATAAAAAATAGAAATATTGGTGATGTTGTAGGGATTACAGTTCTTAGAGATGGAGAAAAATTGAATTTTAATTTAAAAACTTTAGAGCTGGAGGGTAATGAGGGCAATCCGTCTATTGGTGTTTTAATAAGTTCCAAAGGGCTAGATTATAATATTCCAGGTGAGGTTAAGTTTGAAACAGAAAATATTATAGGCCCCTCTGCCGGCAGTATGTTTAGTATGGAAATTTATAATCAATTGATACCTGAGGACATTACCGGTGGAAAAAGAATTGCTGGTACAGGAACAATTAATCTAGATGGAGAAATTGGTCGTATAGATGGAGTTAAATACAAAATTATGGCAGCCAAAGAAGCCGGGGTTGACCTCTTTGTTGTACCTGAAGAAAATTATGAAACAGCAGCTCAGTTTGCCGGGGACTTAAAATTATTAAAAGTTGAAACAATTAATGATATTATAAAATATCTTGAGTCGGACATTGAATCTTAAATATTATTTTGGATTCTGTCTTAGATTTTAATTAATTCTTGGTAAAAATCTCTATGGGCTTTACTGTGTTCAGGATTTTGATATAGTAGAGAATAAAGATCTGAAGCGAGCAGATCATAACTTAGTGAGAGTACAAGTGGGTCCTCACTATTTAAATCAGGCTGGTTAATTTTTGAGGCTGGATTAACAATAATTTCCAGCCCAGATTTTCTTTGCAGCTGAGAAAGTAGATATTCTTTGTCTTTGTTTATCCCCAGGACTCTTAAATAATGGGGAGCATTTTTTTCTGCCAGCTTTATTTTTTCAGCTGTAAGTTCAAAATATATTTGAAGCAGCTTTCTTTTGAGTCTGCTTTCTGTTAAGTTTTTTGTTTTTAAAGATTCTAAAAATCTATTAGCTTCAAAAGCTGCAGCAGCTTTGTCAATGATTCTATTTTCCAGACCATTTTTGATACCCTGATATTTTTTTAAATCATCAGCCTGAAGACGCCGCAATTGATCTGCTAATTTGCTGTAAATCTTGTTTAAAGAGTCATTTTTAACATATCTTCCCTGCTTGAGTTCTTTTCTTAAGATTTCCCAGGAAGATGCTGGCATTATTTTTTTAATAGCAGTCAGGGCCTCTGCTTGAGGTTTCGAATTAATTAAATTTCTGATTAAGGAAGCACTTGCATAATTTTTATTTATTTTCTGGCTGTGATAATCTGTGCCCACTCTTTTGATAGTGTGGGGCTTTATACTGGATTTTAAGCGGCTGAGTGATTTAAGATATTCAAGTCCAAGGATATTATTTGGAGCTTCCAATACTTTTTTTATACTATTTTTATCGAACTTTTTCAATTCTGGATAATATTGATAACTGGCAAGTAAAGCCTGACGCCTGGCAGTTGGAAAGTCAATACCATTTTTTAAATGCTTTTGTAGTACCTCTTTGAATTTAGAGTTTTCGTTTATTAAAGCATCAGCAATAGCGGCAAGTATTTTAATATCGCCAGATTCACTGCCGAAGACAATTGAATCTACAAGATTTGTTTTTTCTAAACTTAAAACAGAGTAATAAGCAAAATATTCAGCACTTCGAATATTATAGACTAAAGGTAGCTCCAGTACGAGATCAGCGCCACAACTTAGTGCCTGTCTTGCTCGGGCCCATTTATTTAAAAGGGCTGCTTCACCTCGCTGAGTATAGTTTCCACTCATAATTACAATTAAGTCAGTGTTTTTGGTTATTTTTTTGCTCTGGTTTAGATGATACTGATGGCCGTTGTGAAATGGATTATACTCTACAATTAAAGCAGTTACACTCATTAAAACACCTCATTTTTAAATTTAATTTAATTTATTAAACAGTATTACAAAATAAAAGTTTTACTTTTCGAACTTCTTTTAATAAAAGAGGATTTAATACTTTAATACAGTATTATATATATAATAGCAAATAAATATATAAAGAACAACTTACATATTATTAAAACCACGGGGGAGGATATTGAAATGGATGTACTTAGAAATTTTAAAGAAAGAGCAGCTTCTGATTTAAAAAAAATAGTTTTTGCTGAAGGTGATGATGAAAGAATTGTCAAAGCTGCAGCAGAGATAGAAGCTGAAAAAATTGCGGAGATTGTCATTTTGGGCAATCGAGAATCGATTCAAAATTCTGCAGAAGATTATGGAGTTGATCTGGATGGTGTTGAAATAATTGATCCTGAAGATTCAGATTACATAGTAGAATTTAGAGATGAGTTTTATGAACTTAGAAAACATAAAGGGATTACAAAAGAAGAAGCCGAAAAGGCAGTTAAAGATCCACTTTATTTCGGCACAATGATGATTTACACTGATAAAGCAGATGGAATGGTTGCTGGGGCTGCTAATGCAACTGGTAATGTTTTAAGACCTGCTTTTCAGATTGTAAAAACTGCACCGGGGATTTCTACAGTTTCCAGTGCAATTATTATGGTTTTAAAAGATAAATCGTTTGGAGAAGAAGGAGTTATGGTCTTCTCAGACTGTGCAGTAAATCCAGCTCCAAATTCAGAACAGCTGGCAGAAATTGCAATTACAACAGCAGATACTGCTCATCGATTATTAGATTTTGATCCTAAAGTTGCAATGCTTTCATTTTCAACAATGGGTAGTGCCAGGCATGAAAATGTGGAAAATGTTCAGCAGGCTGTAAAGGTTGCTCATCAAAATGCACCCCATTTAAAAATTGATGGAGAAATGCAGGCAGATGCGGCTTTAGTAGAAAGTGTTGGTAAAAGAAAGGCCCCAGATAGTGAAATAGCAGGGGAAGCAAATGTTTTAATCTTTCCTGATCTGCAGTCAGGTAACATAGGTTATAAGCTTGTACAGAGACTTGCAGGTGCAGATGCGGTTGGTCCAATTTTACAGGGGCTGGCTGCACCAATTAATGACTTATCTCGCGGCTGTTCAGTTGATGATGTTATTAATTTAACAGCAATTACAGCAGTGCAGGCTCAAAATAAATAAAATTTCTAGGAGGAAAAAAATGAAAATTCTTGTTATTAATAGTGGAAGTTCTTCTCTAAAGTATCAGTTATTTAATATGGAAACAGAAAGCGTGCTGGCCAAAGGTTTAATTCAGCGAATTGGTATTGAAGATTCATTTTTAGAATATGAAAATGGTGAAGGAGAAGAAATTGTAATCGAAAAAGACATTCCTACCCATAAAGTGGGAATTGAATTATTACTTGAAACCCTTTTATCTGATGATCACGGTGTTTTAGAGAGTATGGATGAGGTAGAGGCAGTTGGGCATCGTATAGTCCATGGTGGTGAGGCATTTGCTCATTCAACAATTATTGATGATGAGGCAATTAAAAACTTAGAAGATGTGGCTGATTTAGCACCTCTACACAATCCACCAAACATTATGGGGATTAAGGTTTGTAAGGAATTAATGCCTGATAAGCCACAGGTTGGAGTTTTTGATACAGCTTTTCATCAGAGTATGCCCGAAAAAGCCTACATTTATGCTCTTCCTTATGAGTATTATAAAAAGTATGGTGTTAGAAGATATGGCTTCCACGGTACTTCTCATGGCTATGTAGCTAAAAGAGCAGCTCAGATGATGGATAAACCTCTCTCTGAACTTAAAATTATAACCTGTCACTTAGGTAATGGAGCCAGTGTTGCAGCAGTTAAAAATGGTAAGTCTGTAGATACCAGTATGGGTTTAACTCCTCTTGAAGGCTTAGTAATGGGTACCCGCTGTGGAGATATTGATCCGGCGATAATTCCATTTATCATGGATAAAGAGGATATTTCTGCTTCAGAGATGGATGATATCTTGAACAAAGAAAGTGGGCTTTTAGGTGTATCTGGAGTTAGCAGTGATTCTCGTGATGTTGAAGATGCAGCAGCTGAAGGTAATCATCAGGCGGAAATTGCAATAGAACTATTTAATTACAGAGTTAAGAAATATATAGGAGCGTATACTGCAGCTATGGGCGGTGTTGATGCAATTGTCTTTACAGCTGGTATTGGTGAAAATTCTAAAGATACCAGAGCAGGAGTTTTAGAGGGTCTTGAATATTTAGGTGTAGAGGTAGATTATGAAGCAAATGACTGCCGTGGTAAGGAAGTATTTATTTCCACTGCTGATTCTAAAGTTAAGGCAATGGTTGTACCGACAAATGAGGAATTAGTCATTGCAAGAGATACAATGGAATTAGTAAATCAGTAAAAGTTAGTGTAGTTAGTGTAAAATTCTTCTTGACAGTTTAGGCTGCTTTTTATATAATAAAACGTGGCTATTTACAGGGGTGATCAATAAATTGTATATTAACCTCAGTGATTTAAAGGAAATTGGAGGTAGAAAACAGGTTTCGCTGGAGCTTGAATTTCATGATTTGGAATTTGTAAATCGTGAAATCGAAATTGAAAAACCAATTGAGCTTGAACTGGAGATTTTTAACACCACAGATTCTTTTGTAATAGAAGGCAAGTTAAAAGCTGAATTGATTTTAAGCTGCAGTCGCTGTCTGCAAAAATACAGTTCTCCAATAGAATTGAACATTTCCGAAGATGTTTTAAAAAGTGAAATGGAAGATGAGGAAGAACTTTATTTAGATGAAATAGTCGTGGATAATATAATTTTATCTTTACCCATGAAACCTCTCTGTTCTGATAGCTGTAAGGGAATCTGTCCTGAATGTGGTCAGAATTTAAATGAGGCAGAATGTGATTGTGAGATAGAAATACTGGATCCGCGTCTGGCAAAACTTAAAGACTTTTATAATGAAGATGAATAAATAAAGGAGGTGGATAGAATGGCTGTACCAAAGAAACGAACTTCTAAAACACGCAAGCGTAAAAGACGTACTCACAAGAAACTTAGTACTCCAAATTTAGTAGAATGTTCAAACTGCCATGAGAAGATTTTACCT
Source organism: Halanaerobium sp. ST460_2HS_T2 (assembly GCF_003337665.1). NCBI lineage: Bacteria > Bacillati > Bacillota > Clostridia > Halanaerobiales > Halanaerobiaceae > Halanaerobium > Halanaerobium sp. ST460_2HS_T2. The sequence continues at coordinate 41,037 of NZ_QPJF01000002.1, read as the reverse complement.
CATCATGTATGCCCTGAATGTGGACATTATGATGGCAAAAAGGTGAGTGGAAATTAAAATATTTTAGCTAAACAGAGATCTCTTCAATAGAGATTCTCTGTTTTTTTCTTGCCTTAAACTTGCAATTGACCGACGGTTGAGATATAATGTTTTGCAAATGATACAGATATAAATTTCTTTTTTTGGAACCTGGGAGGCGGCCATATTGTATAGAATAGCTGTTGATGTAATGAGCGGTGAAAAAAACCCTGCGGAGTTGATTACAGGAGCTTTGCAAGCTTTAAAAGAAGAACCAGAAATAGAATTGACCCTGATTGGTGGATATGATATTATAAGCGAAGAGTTAGCAAAAACTGACTCTGATTCGAAAAGACTTAAAATAGAAAACGCAGATCAGATAATTAATATGGATGAGTCTCCAATTAAAGCTCTGCGAAAAAAGAAAAATGCTACAGTTAATGTTGGTGCTAAATTATTGAAAGAAAATAAAATAGATGCTTTTATATCTCCGGGTAATACGGGTTCGGTTATGGCAGCTGGTTTATTGCGGGTGGGCCGGATCAAAGGAGTTTCCAGACCACCGATTGCGATTCAGTTTCCTGCTGTTAATGGTAGTACTCTGGTTTTAGATAATGGAGCTAATACTGATTGTAGTCCGGAAAATCTTCGGCAGTTTGCATTAATGGGTCAGCTTTATGCAGAAAATGTAATGAAAGTTGAAAATCCCAGAGTGGCTCTTTTAAATATTGGTGAAGAAAAGAGCAAAGGAAATAATTTAAGTAAAGAAAGTTTTAAACTTTTAAACAGTGACACAAGAATTAAGAATTTTATCGGTAATGTTGAAGGTAGAGATATCTTTAGTGATAGTGTTGATGTGGTTGTGACTGATGGTTTTGTTGGTAATGTTGTTTTGAAAACGACTGAAGGCGCAGCTTCTTTTTTTCTGGATTTACTCAGGGAAAGTTTTCAGACTAACCTGAGATCAAAACTTGCTGCATTATTATTAAAACCATATTTAAAGAAAGTATTGAAAAAAATAGATTACAGACAGTATGGAGGAGCTCCTTTGCTGGGTGTTAAGGGAGTTGTTATCATTAGCCACGGCAGTTCCGATGGGACTGCTATTTATAATGCTGTTAAAACTGCTAAAAATACTGTTAAAGAAGATATAGTTTCGCTGATAAAAAGTGAGTTAGAAAAGAATGAGGAGTTGGAATAAATGGCATTGAAAACAGAACTTTGTGATTTATTAGAGATTGAAAAGCCAATTATTCAGGGAGGTATGGCCTGGGTTGCTACGGGTGAATTAGCTGCAGCTGTTTCCAGTGCAGGTGGCCTGGGAATAATTGGAGCAGGAAATGCTCCGGCCGATGTAATTGAAGAAGAGATTGAAAAGGTAAGAGAGCTAACAGATAAACCATTTGGTTTAAATATCATGTTACTTTCTCCTTTTGCAGATGACATAATAGAACTTGCAATTGAGAAAAAGGTTCCCGTAATTACCACAGGTGCAGGAAACCCTGGCAAGCATGTAAAAAGATTTCAGGAAGTAGGTTCTAAAGTAATTCCTGTTGTACCATCGGTTGCCCTGGCCAGAAGAATGGAGAGACTTAAAGTAGATGCAGTTATTGTTGAAGGTACAGAGGCTGGAGGTCATATTGGTGAACTGACTACTATGGCTTTAGTCCCTCAAGTAGTGAATGCAGTTGAGATTCCAGTTATTGCCGCCGGGGGCGTTGCTGATGGTAGAGGGCTTGCTGCTGTGCTGGCTCTGGGAGCTAAGGGTGCTCAGATTGGAACCAGATTTGTCTGCTCTGAAGAGTGTACAGCCTCGGAAGAATTTAAAAAAGCTATCGTTGGAGCTAGAGATCGAGATGCAGTTGTTACAGGCCGCAGTACAGGTCATCCAGTGAGAAACCTTAAAAATAAGCTGACTAAAGAGATTGATCGTCTGGAAAAAGAAGGTGCTGATCCAAAAAAAGTAGAAGAACTTGGTTCGGGTAAGCTCCGGGATGCTGTGATTGATGGTGATATTGATCAGGGTAGTGTAATGGCCGGACAGATTTCAGGTATGATTTCTGAGATAAAAAGTGTGCGAGAAATTATGGATGAAATTATTTTAGAAGCAGAAAATACTATTAAAAATAGTTACAAACTGTTGGAATAATATATATGGTCATATTTAAATTTATTAATAGAAAAAAGAGGTGTCAAATTTGATGAACCTTAAAAATAAAAAAGTTTTAATTACAGGTAGTTCCAGAGGAATTGGAGCTGAAATAGCAAAAAAAATGGCTGCTTTGGGTGCGGAAGTTGTTATTAACTATGCCAATTCGCAGGCGAGAGCTGAAGGTGTTAAAAACGAAATTGAAGCTGCGGGTGGTAGAGCTCATTTGATTCAGGCAGATGTTAGTAATTTTGAGCAGGCGTCAGAATTAGTCAAAACAGCTTATAAAAAAATGGGTGGACTTAATGTTTTAGTTAATAATGCTGGAATTACAAAAGATAAGCTTATTTTAAGAATGAAAGAAGAAGACTGGGATCAGGTTTTGGATATTAACTTAAAGGGAGTATTTAACTGTACAAAAAACGCGGTTAGATATTTACTTAAAGCTGAAAATGGTAAGTTGATAAATCTTTCTTCTGTGGTCGGAGTTAATGGTAATGCAGGTCAGGCTAATTATTCAGCTGCCAAAGCAGGTATTATTGGTTTTACTAAAACAATGGCCAAAGAACTGGCTTCTAAAGGTGTATGTTCCAATGCAATTGCTCCTGGTTTTATAGATACAGAAATGACAGATGAATTGAAAGAGAGCATTAAAGAGGGAATTATTGAACAGGTTCCGCTGGCTCGTTTTGGTAAAGCAGAAGAAGTCGCAGATTTAGTATCGTTTCTAGCTTCAGACAGTGCAAATTACATAAATGGTGAAGTAATTAAAATCGATGGTGGCATGGGAGCTTAGCTGAAGACGAGTGCGACGGGCTCGATGCCCTAGTGCTGAGTCGACCATGCGTTATAAAATGAAGACTCAGTGAAAGGAGGTGAATGGAGTGGATAATATCTTAGAAAGAGTAATTGATATTGTAGCAGAAGAATTAGCAGTTGACAGAGATGAAGTTACTGAAGACTCTTCATTTATAGAAGATCTTGGAGCAGATTCTTTAGATGTGGTAGAATTAGTTATGGCATTTGAAGAAGAATTTGATGTAGAAATCCCTGACGAAGATGCAGAAGACATTCGCACAGTAGAGGATGCTGTGAGTTATTTAGAAGATATTCTTTAAGAGATAATTACGGATGAAGCTCCCTCTGTGGAGTTTTCATCCCTTTTATTTATTTTAATGGATGGTGATATATTAATGGGACAGCTGTTTAATCGTAGAAAAATTAAAGAATTTGAAAAAAGCCTTAAACTGGATTTTAATGATAAATTATTAATCCAGAGAGCTCTGACTCATAAATCTTATCCGAATGAGAACAGGCGTCTTAATATAAAAGACAATGAACGTTTAGAGTTTTTGGGAGATTCTGTTTTGAGTCTTTCCGTCAGCACCTATATTTTTAAAAAGTTTTCTGATCTACCAGAGGGAGAGCTGGCAAAGATGCGGGCGGTTATTGTAAGTGCTCCAATTTTAGCAGAAGTTGCCAAAAGGATTGAACTCGGACAGTTTCTTTTTCTCGGCAAAGGAGAGGAAATGACAGGAGGAAGAGAAAGAGATTCAATTTTAGCAGATACAATGGAAGCAATTTTTGGTGCTTTATATCTTGATCAGGGTTTTACAGTAGCGGCAGATTTTATACTGGAGCTTCTTAAAGTTGATATTGTAAATGTAGCAGAAGGTAATCATATTCAGGATTATAAAACTATGCTGCAGGAAGTAATTCAGGAAAATGGTAATCATCGACCGGAATATGAAGTTGTTGATGAGGAAGGCCCAGATCATAATAAAACATTTATTGTTGCTGTAAAATTAAATGATGATAATCTTGGTTCTGGCCAGGGATCAAGTAAAAAAGAGGCTGAACAGGAAGCAGCAAAAGTTGCTTTAAATAAATTAAATAAACTTGATTAGTTAAATGGGGGATATTTCTATGTATGCGATTAGAGCTGCAATCAGTGTAGATAAAAATACAGAAGAAGATATTTTAAAGGCAACTAAAGAAATGATGCAGAGCCTGATGCAGGAAAATGAACTTAAAAAAGAAGATTTAGTAAGTATTATAACAACAACTACTGATGATTTAACAAAAGTTTATCCTGGTAAAGCATTGAGAGAAATTGGCTATAATTTAACTCCTATTTTATGTATGCAGGAAATGAAGGTTGAAAATAGTAGTCAAAAAATGATAAGATTATTAGTGCATGTTGATGGCAGAAAAGATAAAAGTCAGGTAAAACATCAATATTTAAAAAAGGCTAAAAAACTTAGACCTGATTTAGTTGAATAAATCTAACTATAAAAGGTGTTGAGATCTTAATGGAAAATGTAGTAGCAATTGATGGACCGGGTGGGGCAGGTAAAAGTACAATTGCCAGATTGCTGGCCCAAAAATTAAATTATCTGCATCTTGATACTGGAGCCATGTACAGAGCTGTAACTCTGGCGGCCCTGCGGAAAAAAATTGATTTTAATAAACAGGATAAGTTAATAGAACTAGCTAAAAATACAGATATCAATTTTAATCAGAATGGTGATATATTTCTTAACGGAGAAAATATAAGTGAGGAAATAAGATCAGCTGCAGTTAATAAACATGTTTCTCAAACAGCTGCAGTTAAAGGAGTGCGGGATGTTTTAGTAAAAAAACAGCAGCAGCTTGCCCGGAACAACAAAGTTGTTATGGATGGGCGTGATATTACTACGGTTGTTTTACCTGAAGCAGACCATAAATTCTTTTTGACAGCATCTTTAGAGGAAAGAGCCAGAAGAAGATATCAGGAAGTCAGGTCCAAAAATAAAGATGCAGATTTTGAAAAAATTAAAGAAAGCATTGCTCGCAGAGATAAAATGGATAGTGAGCGTGAACATTCACCACTAAAAAAAGCAGAAGATGCTGTTTTGGTGGACACAACCAATTTATCTATTGACGAGGTACTTGCTAAAATGATAGAAATTATTGAAGGTGAAGTACAGTGAAAAAAATTATCTATCAGATTATTAGACTGCTGCTCTTTGCCATCTTTAAAATATTTTTTAGAATTAAGATAAATGGCAGAGAAAATCTGCCAGATCAGGGTGGAGTAATCATTATGTCAAATCATATCAGTGCTTATGATCCTCCCCTGCTGGCAGCTATTTTCTCAAGACCAGTGAGGTTTATGGCCAAAAAGGAATTGTTTGAAAACCCGATTTTAAGATTTGTCTTATTTTTAGCAGATGCTTTTCCAGTTGACCGCAGTACGAATGATATTACTGCTGTCAAAAAGTCGCTCTCTGTTATTAAAAATGGAGAGGTACTTGGTCTTTTCCCTGAGGGAACCAGACGTCCTGAAGGAAAACTTGGGAACCCTAAGGCCGGTTCAGTTATGCTGGCTATTAAAAGTGGGGCTCCGGTTTTACCAGTTGGAATTAAAAATGTTAAAAAAGATGGTAGAATTACAGTAAACATCGGAAAACCTTTTGGCTTAGAACAATTTGCCAAAAAAAGACTGAGTAAAGAAGAGCGAAAAGAGGCCTCGCAATTTATTAAGGCCAAAATTCAAAAAGAGCTAAATTATCAAGAATAATTGTCAATGCACAAGTTTTTTGCTTCTTTTTTAAATTTTTTTGGATTTAAAGAAGGATTTTAGAGATTGATAGAGAAAAAAGTTTAAGAGGTACCCTGTTTATTTTCAGGGTGCACTGTTCAACTGTTGGTGTTGTGCTGGAAGGAGGTGAAGGTTCTGGAGGTTATTACAGCAGAAGAGGCTGGATTTTGTTTTGGTGTAGAAAGAGCTATAGATATGGTTCTGGAAGCTGCCAGTGAAAATGATGATTTAAATGTTTATACACTGGGACCACTAATTCACAATCCACAGGTTGTTAAAAAGTTGGAAGAAAAAAATGTTAAAGTTGCCTCTTCACTTGCCGAGATAGATTCTGGGATAGTTATTATCCGTTCACATGGAGTAGCACCAGAAATCATTGAGCAGGCAAGAGAAAAAAATCTTAAGATTATAGATGCTACCTGTCCTTATGTTAAAAATGCTCAAAAATATGCCAGACAGCTGGTAGATGAAGGCTATCAAACCTTTATTTATGGTGATCAGGATCACCCAGAAGTTCAGGGTATTTATGGGGCAAGTGATAAAAAAGCAATTGTAATCAGAGAAAAAGAGGATTTAAAATCTGTTGAGCTAAAAGCTAAAGTAGGTTTTGTGGCTCAAACAACAAAATCTCCTGAGTCTTTTCGGGATATTATTAATTTAGTAATCACAGAAGTTAAAGAGTTAAAAGTTTTTAACACTATTTGTAATACTACAGATGTACGTCAATCTTCGGCAAAAAGATTAGCTGAGGATGCAGATATCATGTTTGTAATAGGGGGTCATAATAGTGCTAATACTACCAGGCTGGCAGAAATTTGTGCAGCCACAAACACCCCTACTTATCATATAGAAACAGCCGCTGAAATTGAAAAAGAGTGGCTGTCTGGAAAAAATAAAGTTGGAATTACAGCTGGAGCATCGACTCCAGACTGGTTAATAAGGGAGGTTGTTCAGTTAATGAACGAAGAAAACAAAGATGTAAATGTTGAGTCAAATGAGAATGTAGAGGAGAAAGAAGAGCAGGTTGTAGAGGAGGTAGAAGAGACAGTAGAAGTGACTGAAGAAACTACAGAGGAAAAAGAGGCTGATCAGACTGAGGAAGCTGAAGAATCTGTGGAAACAGAAGCAGAGGAAGAAGTTGAAACTCAAGAAGAAGCCGAATTTAAATATAGCGATAATGATATTGCTGATTTAAGAAAAGGTCAAAAAGTTACTGGTACTGTTGTTGAAATTAATGACAATGGTGTATATGTAGATGTTAATTACAAAACAGATGGATTTATTCCATTACGCCATTTAAGTCATCGTCCTGTTGAAGATGCTCATGATATAGTGAGTATGGACGAAGAAATTGAAGTTGTTATTTTAACTTTAGAAGATGATGAAGGTAATATGATTTTATCTAAGAAACAGGCAGATTATGAAAAAGCCTGGGAAAAGATTGAAGAAGCTTATGAAAATGATGAAATCATTGAAGCTGAAGTTACTAAAGAAGTTAAAGGTGGTTTAGTTGTAGATGTAGGAGTTAGAGGATTTATCCCTGCTTCTCATGTAGCAATTGGTTATGTTGATGAATTAAGTGATTATGTTGGAGAAACATTACGCTTAAAAGTAATCGAAGTGGAGAGAGATAACAATAATGTTGTTCTTTCTGCTAAAAAAGTTCTGGAAAAAGAAAGAGCTGCCAAAAAAGAAGAAACTCTGGCCAATTTAGAAGAAGGTCAAACTGTAGAAGGTACTGTAACCAAATTAGTTGATTTTGGTGCTTTTATTGACCTGGGTGGTATTGAAGGTTTACTTCATATTTCTGAAATGTCCTGGGGAAGAATTGAGAGTCCATCTGAAGTTCTTTCTGAAGGTGAAGAGGTTGAAGTTAAAGTTCTTGGCGTAAATAAGGAAGAAGAAAGAATTTCTCTTGGCTTAAAGCAGTTACTTCCTGATCCATGGGAAGAATTTGCTGAAAAGCATTATGAAGGAGAAGTTGTTGAAGGAAAAATAACTAAACTTGTTGATTTTGGTGCCTTTATGGAAGTTGAAAAAGGTATTGAAGGATTAATTCATATTTCTCAATTATCACACAAACATGTTAAGACTGCTGACGAAGTAGTTAATGTAGGTGATGTAAGAGAAGCTAAAATCATCAATATTGATGCTGAACAGGAAAGAGTAGGTTTAAGCTTGAAAGAATTGGAAGAAAAGCCTGAGCCTAAAAAAGAATCCAGCAGTTCTAAGAGTTCAAGCAGTAGTAGTAAATCACAAAGTAAAAAAGAAGAAGATAGTTCATCTTCAGGAGGAGCTACTATCAGAGAAATTGTTGGAGATATTTTTGACCAGGGTGAATAATTAAAAAAGCACCCGCTGTCCATTTTTATTATGGGCGGCGGGTTTTTTTATGCTTTCTGCAGATTATTGCCTAAATAGAGTAAATGTGATATTATCAAGCTTACAGGAGGTAGAAGAATTATGGTTAAAATAGAAAAAGTTGTGGAAAATTCTACCGCTGCACAAGCAGGTCTGAATTCAAATGATAAAATTATCACTATTAATGGTCAAAAAATAATTGATTATATAGATTATTTATATCAGATTTCTGAAGTTATTATTGAACTGGAAATTGAGACAGAATCTGGGTTAAGAAAAAATATCCAGCTACAGAGAAAACCAGGAGAAGAGCTGGGAATAGAATTTAAAGAAATTGTATTTGATGGCTTAAAACAGTGTAAAAACAATTGTATTTTTTGCTTTGTCAAACAGCAGCCTGATAATATGCGGGATAGTTTAAACCAGATGGATGATGATTATCGCTTTTCTTTTTTACAGGGAAGTTTTGTTACATTAACAAATCTTGAAGCTAAAGAAATTAAAAGAATAATTGAAAAAAATTTAAGTCCAATAAATATATCAGTTCATACAACCAACCCTGAACTGAGGGTTGAAATGATGAAAAACCCAAAGGCTGCTAAAATTAACAGATTACTTAAATTATTCCAGAAACATAATATTCAATTTCATACTCAGATAGTAGTCTGTCCGGAATATAATGATCAGGAAGAACTTGATAGAACTTTAAAGGATCTTTTAGAATATTATCCCCAGTTATTATCTGTTGGTATAGTACCAGTCGGTTTAACTAAATATAGAAAAGATCTGGCTGAATTAAGAACTATGACTAAAGAAGAAATGAAGTCTTCGTTAACTCAGATTAGATACTGGCAGCAGCAGGCAAAAGATAAATTTGGTGAAAACTTAATTTATGCTGCTGATGAATTTTATTTAAATACTGATCTGGAGATCCCTGCCTATAATGAGTATAATGATTTTCCTCAACTGGAAAACGGAATTGGTTTAACTGCTTTAATGAATAAACAAATAGAGTCATATGAATTTCCAGAATCTCTCAGTGATGAGAAAACAATTGCAGTTATGACTTCAGTTCTGGGAGAAAAAGCTTTGAATAAATTTTATGATAGTTTAAAAAAAGTTATTAAATTAAAAACTGATTTTATAGTAGTTGAAAATAAATTTTTTGGTGACAGTGTTACAGTTGCCGGTCTTTTAACTGCTGAAGATTTAAAGGCTGAAATAAAAAAAATTAAGCCAGATAAATACAATATGATTTTTATACCCAAAATAGTTTTAAATGATCAGATGAAATTTCTAGATAATGTACAAAAAGAAGATTTTTTGGAAGAACTATCTGAATACAGGATAGAGTTTGTAAGTGATATTAAGCAATTTATGGAGGTGGTTAAGAATGGCTAAGTCTACAGTTGCAATAGTTGGAAGACCCAATGTTGGTAAATCAACTCTTTTTAATAGATTAGTTGGAGGACGGAGGGCTATTGTAGAAGGTGAGCCCAATGTTACTCGCGATAGAATTTATGGCGAAACAGAATGGCTGGGGAAAAAGTTTAATGTAATTGATACTGGTGGAATAGTAATGTACGAAAATGATAAAATTAAAAATCAGATTAAATATCAGGCTGAACTGGCAATGGAAGAAGCTGACCTTATCCTATTTGTCGTGGATTCCCGAACAGGAATGACCGGTGTTGATCAAGATATTGCTCAGCTTTTATACAGGACTAACAAAGAAGTCATTTTGGTAGTTAATAAAGTTGAAGATTTTTCTAACCAGGAGGAAATAGGCTGGGAATTTTATTCTCTTGGCTTTGGTGATCCAATACTTATTTCAGCAGAACATGGTAAAAATACAGGTGAGCTGCTGGATCAGGTGGCAGACAATTTACCTGAAACTGAAGCAGAAGATAGTGATAATGATAAGATAAATATTGCAGTTATTGGCAAACCAAATGTTGGTAAGTCAAGTCTGATTAATCATTTGATTGGTAAAGACAGGGTTATTGTCAGTGATATGCCTGGAACAACTCGAGATGCAGTTGATACCTTAATTGAATGGAATAATATTAGGTTTAATTTTATTGACACGGCAGGTCTTAGAAGAAAATCAAAAGTTAAAGAAGATGTAGAATATTACAGTAACCTTAGAGCTTTGCGGTCAGTTGATCGTGCTGATGCTGTTTTAATGATGATTGATGCCCAGGAAGGTGTAACTGATCAGGATAAGAAAATAGCTGGTTATGCTCATGATGAAGGTAAGGCAATGGTTATTGCAATTAACAAATGGGACCTGATGGAGAAAGATTCTAGGACTATGGATCGGTATACTGATGAAGTATATTATCAGCTTAAGTTTCTAAATTATGTACCGGTAACATATATTTCTGCTCTAACAGGGGAGAGAATTGATGAACTTCTATCTTTACTTGAATTTGTTGTTGATCAGAGTAATCTGCGTATAAAAACTGGAATTTTAAATGAAGTTATTTCGGAAGCAGTACAGCTGCGTGAACCCCCCAGTCGAAAGGGTAAAAGGCTTAAGATTTATTATGGCAGTCAGGTGGGTGTTAAACCCCCGACTTTTGTTTTCTTTGTTAACGATCCAAATTTAATGCATTTTGCCTATCAGCGATACTTAGAAAACGTACTGAGAGAAGCCTTTGGCTATGTAGGAAATCCAATGAACTTTAAATTGAAACAGCGAAATTAGGAGGTTATCATGCAGGTAATAATTGCTATCTTAATTAGTTATCTAATCGGTTCAATACCATCCGGTTTTTTACTTACAAAATATGTAATGAAAAAAGATGTTAGAAAATATGGTAGTGGAAATATTGGTGCTACAAATGTTGCCCGGGTAATGGGATTAAAAGCCGGGATTTTAGTTGCAGTTTTTGATATTTTAAAAGGTTATTTAGGAGTTCTAGTTGGGCAGATGATTCTGGGTACTAATTTATCCACAGCTATTTTATTTGTTGCAGTTGCTGCAATTGCCGGACATGATTGGTCAATATTTCTGGGTTTTTCTGGAGGTAAAGGGGTTGCCACAACTTTTGGAGTTATTTTAAGATTATATCCGCTTGCCTTTTTGATTTATGCAGTGATCTGGATTTTATTGGTTTTGATGACCCGCTATGTATCACTTGGTTCAATTATTGGATCTATGTCTCTACCTCTGACTCTTTATTTTAGTTCTTTCCATGGTAAACATGTTGTTTTTGCTGCTTTATTATCTCTTTTTGTAATGTATACTCATCGAGAAAATATTAAGCGGCTTTTAAATGGAGAAGAAAATAGAATGGATCCAGAAAAGTTAGGGAAGAGTGGTAAAAAATAATGAGTTCAAAGATTACAGTAATAGGTGCTGGCAGCTGGGGCACTGCTCTGGCTAATCTGTTGGCAGAAAATGGTGAGGAAGTCCAAATATATGCCCGGGATCAGAAGGTTGTTAATTCAATTAATCTGGAACAGAAAAATTCTAAGTATTTTCCTGAATACAGGCTAAACAGCAAATTAACTGCTATTAATGATTTAAATCAAAGTTTAAGAGATTCAGATTTAATTGTAATTTCTGTGCCAACTCAGGCTTTAACTGGTGTTTTGAGTCAAATGGATGGTTTCGTTGATTCAGATACAATAATTGTTTCTACAGCTAAAGGAATTGATGAAAATACATTTAAAACAAATTCACAAATGATTAAAGAAGCTGGCTTTGAAAATGTAGTCGTTTTATCTGGACCCACTCATGCTGAAGAGGTTATGGAGAAATTGCCAACAGCAATAGTATCGGCAGCAGATAATAAAGAGTCAGCAGAAAAAGTTCAGGATTTATTTATGTCTAAATATTTTAGAGTTTATACAAATCCCGATATCAAAGGAGTTGAGCTTGGTGGAGCTCTTAAAAATGTAATTGCTGTAGCCAGTGGTATTTGTGATGGTTTAGATTTTGGGGATAATACACGCGCTGCTCTTATTACCAGAGGTTTAAACGAAATGAGCCGTTTTGTTGATTTTCATGGAGCCAGTGACTTAACACTATCTGGACTTTCCGGTATGGGTGATCTTGTGGTTACCTGTACCAGTATGCACAGTCGCAATCGGCGTTTTGGAATTGAAATTGGTAGAGGAAAAAGTATGTCAGAAGCAAAACAGGTGGTTAATCAGGTTGTGGAAGGTGTAAAAACTGCTCGGGCAATATATAAGTGGCTGGATTTAGAAGATATTGACCTGGAAATGCCAATAACCAGACAGGTTTATCAGGTTTTATTTGATAAAAAAGATCCCTATCAGGCAGTAGAAGAACTAATGCTGAGAAGTAAAAAACATGAAATGGAATCTATAGTTGATAATTCTTTATGGAATATCTAGAAATTTTATAAATTTTTTCTTCGCTTAAGCAGGAAATCACTGTTATAGCGAGAATAATGTATAATGACAGCAAAAGTTTTAGTTTTAAAAGGGGGTGAATTTCCATGACTAAGAATGAACTTATTGATGCCGTTGCAGAAAAGACTGGTGTCACTAAAAAAGATACAGGGGAAGTTATTAATGAAACAATTGATACTATCATGAGCCACTTGAAATCTGAAGCTAAAAAATCAGAAGATAAGCGTGATAATGTACAATTAATTGGTTTTGGTACTTTTGAAGTAAAAGATAGAAGTGCTAGAAAGGGACGTAACCCTCAAACCGGGGAAGAGATTCAGATTCCAGCACGCAAAGTGCCTGTATTTAGAAGTGGTAAGTCCTTTAAAGAAACAGTTGATGTTTAAGATTTAAAATTACTTATTGAAAGACCGGAAATCTCCGGTCTTTCTTTTTTTAAAAGTTAAATTCCTTTATTCCTGATTTTTGGCTAATTATGAATAAGGGAATTTTTTTAATGATTTGCAGGAATGTTAGTATTTAACTAGAAATTTATATAGTATAGAAAAGATAGATAATTTATAATAATAGCATAGTTAAAACTAAGGAGGAGAAAGGATGGACCAAATCACTGGAGGTTTGCAGTCAATAATTGCAAATTATGGAATGAAGTTGTTACTGGCGATAATTCTTTTAATAGTTGGTTTGTGGCTGATTAAGTTCATTGTCAGGCTTTTAGAAAAAAATGTTCAGGGGAGATTCGATAGAACCCTGACCAGTTTTTTAATGTCAATTACAAAAGCTGTTTTAATGATTCTATTATTTATTTCTATTGCTTCAACAATGGGAATTGAAGTAACTTCTTTTGTTGCTGTATTGGGGGCTGCTTCATTTGCGGTTGGCCTGGCTTTGCAGGGAAGTTTATCTAATTTTGCTGGGGGTGTCTTACTTTTAATTTTTAGACCATTTACTGCTGGTGATACAATTGAAGTTGCTGGACATAAAGGTAAAGTACAGGAAATACAGATTTTATATACAATAATGACTACTTTTGATAACAAAAAAATTATGATTCCAAATAGTAATATTTCTAATAATAGCGTGACTAATTTCTCAGCTATGGACAAAAGAAGGGTTGATTTAACTTTTGGAATTGGTTATGATGATGATTTTCACGAAGCTATTTCTTTATTAAAAGATTTAGCAGCCAGACATGATTTGATCTTAGATGATCCGGAACCAATTATTAGAGTTGCTGAACATGCAGGAAGTTCCATTAATATTGACTGCAAAGTTTGGGTTAAGGGACCGGATTACTGGACTGTATTTTATGATATGCATGAAAATGTTAAAGATGCCTTTGATGAGGCTGGTATTGGTATTCCATACCCACAGCTGGATATACATTTTGATGAAGGGACAAAATTGTGTTAGTAGAAAAAAATAGAATAGAAAAAATTAATGAGGCTGAATTAAAAGATGGAGAATTTGTTGCATACTGGATGCAGTCATCTCAGCGACTGAAATATAATCAGGCACTGGGTTATGCTGTTGAAATGTCAAATCAATTAAATCAGCCTCTTTTAATTTTTTTCTTATTAAATGCTAATTTTCCGGAAGCTGAGTATGGTCACTTTAAATTTATGATTGAAGGTTTAAAAGAAATAAAAAATAACTTATCTAAAGCAGATATTAATTTTTATCTAGTTGATTACAAAGAGTTTGAGGACTTAAAAAAGATTACTAAAGATGCATCTTTAGTTGTTAGTGAGAAAGTTTATCTCAAACATCTGCGGCAGTGGAAAAATGAGGCAGCGGATAGACTTGCTCTACCATTTTATCTGGTTGAAAGTAATCTGGTCTGTCCGATCGAAGAAGTAAGTGAAAAAGAAGAATATGCCGCTTATACAATCAGGAAGAAAATTAACAAAATACGAGATAATTATTTAAAAGAATATCAGCGAAACAGTCTCGATAATAAATCTAAAATTGAACTGGAGGCCAGCGGTCTAAACTTGGTAGATGACCTTGATTATTATTTAGATAGTTTAAATTTTGATCAGGAAATAAAATATAAAAATTATTTTGTCGGTGGTTATCTGGAGGCTAAAAAGAAGCTGAATGTATTTATTCAGAAAAAGTTAAAAGAATATGATGAAAAAAGAAACATTCCCCATCTCAATTACCAGTCTGATTTAAGTCCTTACCTGCATTTTGGGCAAATATCAGCTCAGGAAATTGCGCTGGAGACGATAAATTCCGAATATGATGCGGAAGCTTTTTTAGAAGAACTGATTGTTCGCCGGGAGCTTGCATTTAACTTTGTCTATTATAATAAAGACTATGATGGCTGCCTGGAGGATATAATAAATGATTGGGCTTATCAGTCGCTTATGCAGCATAAAAATGATGAAAGAGAATATATTTATAACTATGAGGAATTAGAAAAGGGATTAACCCATGACAAATATTGGAATGCAGCCCAGAATGAAATGGTAATTACCGGCAAAATGCATAATTATATGAGGATGTACTGGGGCAAGAAAATTCTGGAATGGACTTCAGATCCCAATCAGGCTTATCAGTGGGCCTTGAAACTTAATAATAAATATTCTCTGGATGGACGAGATCCTAATAGTTATGCAGGTGTGGCCTGGATCTTTTCCAAGCATGATCGTGCCTGGAAGGAGAGAGAAATTTTTGGTAAAGTTAGATACATGAACGCTGCTGGTCTGGAAAGAAAATTTGATATGGAGAAGTATTTAAATAAAATTAATAGTTTGAAATAATTTTATTAACTTTAAAAAAGCAGGATATTAATAATTATTGTTGAATTAATATTAATGAAGAACATTTTTAAATTATAAATTTGGAGGTAATATTATGTTAAAAGAAAATGTAGAAAAAGCGTTAAATGAACAGATTAATGCAGAACTCTATTCAGCTTATTTATATCAATCCATGGCTGCATATTTTGAAGATAAAAGTCTAGCAGGATTTGCTCGCTGGATGGATCTGCAGGCGGAAGAGGAAATGATTCATGCCCGTAAAATTTATGATTTTGTTAATGAAAGAGGTGGAAGAGTTATTCTTGAGGGAATAGATAAACCTAAGAGTGACTGGGATTCTAACCTTGAAGTTTTTGAGGATTCACTTGCTCATGAACAAAAAGTCACTGCAATGATTAATGACTTAGTTGCGCTAGCAGATCAGGAAAATGATTATGCTACCCATTCCTTCCTCCAGTGGTTTGTGGACGAACAGGTAGAAGAAGAAGATTCTGTTGGCGAAATTGTAGATAAATTAAAGCTGGTTGGAGACTCCGCTCAAAGTCTATTTATGATGGATGACAAATTGGCTGCCAGACCTCAACCAGCTGCTGATACTGAGGGAGAAAAATAATTCAAATTGGAGATATATCTAATTATTAGATATATCTCTTTGATTACTTATCTTTGATTATTTTAGTGATAGGAGGAGAGTATATGGGAATTTTTGATAAATTAAAATCCATATTTAGTAGTGGAAATCAGTCTAATTTGATTGATATTTATGTAGAAGATAATAAGTGTGGCAATCAGATGAAACTTTTATTTAGAAAAAGTTATGATATTCAAAAAGTTTATGAAGACAATCGAGAAGCTGCCTATGAAATTTCTAAGGTTGTAGTTTGTGATGAATGTTATAATAAGATAAATCTTCATCTTGAGTTTGACAAAAGATATAAGATTATTAATCAGGAAATTGAAAGTGGTAAAATTATTAGTAAAGAAGAATATGAAAATAATTAATTCCCTGGAGTGATGATTTTGTTTACAATTCCGAATTATATAACTTTTTTTAGAATTTTATTAATACCAGTTTATTTATATAATTTTGTTCAGGGAAATATTATAGCTGCAGCGATATTATTTGCTGTCTCTGCTGTTACAGACTTTCTGGATGGTTATATAGCCAGAAAATATAATCTGGAATCAAAAACAGGAAAACTGCTGGATCCACTGGCAGACAAATTAACAATCGTTAGTATTTTACTGGTGCTAATTTATTTAAATATTATACCTCGTTTTATTTCATATATTATTTTAATTAGAGAACTGTTTATTTTATTATCTGGAATAATAACTTACATTTATGGTTTGAATTTTATTAACCCTAGTTTTATTGGAAAACTTTCTGTTGCTTTATTATATTTTGCTATTGCACTTAAACTTTTAGAATTTGATTATTTGGGAAATCTTTTGTTTTATATTGTAATTCCAATTAATATTTATTCTGCTCTGGATTATTCTTATAGAGCCTATAAAAAAATATATAAATAAATTTCTGGAGAGGATGTACATTTTGAAAATTTTAATAAAAAATATTGCGGAAATCTACAGCCCTTTTGTAGAGTTAAGAAAAAACCAGTTTATTTTAATAGAAGATCAATTTATAAAAAAAATTGGTAAAATGTCAAAAATAAATCAGATTAAAGAATATGATTATTTAATTGATGCTGATGAGAAAATAGTACTTCCTGGATATATTAATACTCACAGTCACGCTGCGATGACATTAATGAGAGGGTATGCAGATGATATGCCTCTGGACAGATGGTTACAAAATAAGATCTGGCCTTTTGAAGCAGAGATGGATGCAGATGACATTTATTGGGGAACAGCACTTGCTTTAATGGAAATGATTAAAACCGGTACAACTACTTTTTCTGATATGTATTTTGCAATGGATAGAGTGGCTGATATTGTTGGGAAAAGTGGGATTAGGGCAGTTTTGGCTGAAGGGCTGATTGAAGCTAATGATGGTCAGGAAGGCTTAAATAAAGCTTTGAAATTTGCGCTTGACTATTCTGGAGCAGCTGATGGCCGGATTACAACAATGCTGGCACCTCATGCTCCCTATACCTGTGGAAGAGAATATTTGGAACAAATTAGGGATCTGGCTCGGGAAAATAGTCTGCCGATTCACATTCATTTATCAGAAAGCAAAAAGGAAATTTTTGATTTTTTAGAAAAACATCAACTCTCTCCAGTTAAATATTTAGCTGAATTTGATTTTTTTGCTAATCATGTCCTGGCTGCTCATTGTGTTCATTTAGAGTCAGGAGATCTGGAAATTATAAGTGATAATAATATTCAAATTGCTCACAACCCAATGAGTAATGCCAAACTTGCAAATGGAATTGCTCCTGTTAAAAAATATCTGGATAAGGGTGTAAATGTCAGTCTTGGTACTGATGGTGTTTCCAGTAATAATTCTCTCGATATGCTTAAAGAAGCTAAGATGGCTTCCTATCTTCAGAAAATTAAGTATAGTGATCCTACAGCAATTTCTACTAAAAATATTTTGGAAATTATAACGATTAATGGGGCTAAAGCTCTTGCTTTATCTAATGTTGGGTTGATTAAAGAGGGGTATCAGGCGGATCTTCAATTAATAGATATAAATAATTCTACTTTTTTCTATCCTCATCATAACAATTTGTCAAATTTATTTTATGCTGCTGATAGTGGAAGTGTTGATACAGTTATTGTTGCCGGGAAAGTCTTGATGGAAAATAAGGAGTTAAAAACACTTGATACGGAAAAAATTTACTATGAAGCAGAAAAGCGGGCATTAAAAATTGCTCAAAAATTAAGATAGATTAAATGATAAAATTTGAGAATCTGAAAGGAGAAAATTATGAGTAAAACAATTAAGTTTTTTCTCTCTATTTTTGCGATAGCTGCTATTTTGTTGATTATTTTCATTTCAACAGGAGCAAATATCTATACTGACTGGCTCTGGTTTAAAGAATTAAATTTTGAAAAAACATTTACAATTATGTTTCTTTCCAATTTTATTTTAAGACTGCTGATTGGTGTTATTTTTGCAGCTGTTATTTATCTAAACCTGCATTTTACCAAAAAACCGATCAATAAATTTATTAATGTCGAAAAAGACTCAAAAGTTGAAAATTTATTTGGAGAAGAAAGAAATCAGATATTTGACTGGTTAAATAAAAAAAGATTAAATATTATTTATTTAATTTCCAGTATTGTGCTTGGATTTTTATTTTCTTCTATCTCCAGTGAAAGCTGGAAGATGGTTTTGAAATATTTAAATAAAACAGCTTTTAATTCTGTTGATCCGATTTTTAATAACGATATTTCTTTTTATGTTTTTACCCTACCTTTCTATTCATTTTTAAGAGAAATGGGAATGGTAGTTATTGTTATTTCTTTAATTTTAGTTGGTGCAATTTATATTATCTTTACAGGGATTCATTCCTTTAGTGAAGTCTCGGCCAAGTTAAGCAGTCGAGCAAAAAAGCATATGTCGGTTCTGGTCTTTATGTTCTTACTATTTAAAGCCTGGGATTATAGATTAAAAATGTATGATATATTATTTTCTCCCAGTGGGGTCGTTTTTGGGGCCGGTTATACTGATGTCCATGCCAGTTTGCTGGGATATAGAGTTCTGTTTTTTGTGGTTTTATTTGTTGCACTGGCTGTATTATACAGTTTATTTAAAAACAACTATAAACCGCTTATCTGGGGGATTGGTGCCTGGATTGTTTTATCCATTGTTTTTACAGGGGTTTATCCTGCTTTTATGCAGCAGTATAGAGTAGAGCCAAATGAGATTAATCTAGAAAAAAATTATATAGAAAATAATATTAATATGACCCTGAAAGCTTATAATCTTGATCATGTTGAAAATAAAGATTTTGAGCTTTCTCAGGATGATTTAAGCTATGATGAGCTTATGGAATATGAGACAGTTGTTGATAATGTCAGACTCTGGGATTATCGCCCTCTCCAGTCTACCTATAATCAACTGCAGGCTTTGAGACAGTATTATTCTTTTGAAGATATTGATATAGATCGTTATCAGCTTGGCAACGATTATACACAGGTAATGCTTGGTGCCAGAGAACTAGATCAGAATGCACTGGCAGCTCAGGCTCAGACCTGGGTTAATAGAACCTTGAAATATACACATGGACTTGGAGTTACAATGAGCCCGGCTGGAAAGGTAAGAGATAATGGTCAGCCCGAGTTTTTAGTTCAGGACATTCCACCTGTGGTTAATAATGAAAATTTAAATTTAGAAAACAGCTCAATATATTATGGTGAAAAAACAAATAATTATGTAATTGTAAATACAGATGAAACGGAATTTCACTACCCAATGGGCTCTGAAAATGTCTATACTCAGTATGAAGGGACCGGTGGGGTAGAGATAAATAATATTCTTCGCAAAACGATGTATGCTTTACGTTTTGGGACAACTAAAATACTACTTTCTAATGATATAAATAATCAAAGCCAGGTTATGTATAATCGAAATATTCATCAGCGGGTAAGAAAAGCTGCTCCATTTTTACGATATGACAGTGACCCTTATATAGTAAATGCTGAGGGAAGGTTGTTCTGGATTTATGATGCTTATACAACAACCAATCTTTATCCTTATTCTCAGCCTTTTAATAACAGTGGGGATAATTATGTTCGAAATTCGATTAAAGTTGTTGTTGATGCTTACAATGGTACTCTAGATTATTATGTAATAGATGATAGTGATCCGATTGCTGTAACTTACAGTAAGATTTTTGATGATTTATTTGAATCTGTGGATCAGATGCCTGATTCATTGAGGAAACATTTGCGTTATCCTCAGGATTTATTCAAGATTCAGACTCAGATTTACAGTACCTATCATATGCAGGATCCAGTTGTTTATTATAATCGTGAGGATGTCTGGTCTATTCCTAATGAAAATTATCAGGGATCAACTATTCCTGTTGAGCCTTATTATATTATGAATCAGCTGCCAGATGAGGAAGAAGCAGAGTTTATATTGATGACTCCCTTTACACCTTCCAATAGAAATAACATGATTGCCTGGATGGCCGCCCGAAATGATGCTGAACATTATGGTGAATTATTTGCCTACAGATTCCCTAAAGATCAGCTGGTTTATGGTCCAAATCAGATTGAATCCAGAATTGATCAGGAATCTGAAATATCACAATTATTAACCCTCTGGAGTCAGCGAGGTTCAGAAGTAATTAGAGGCAATCTGCTTGTAATACCAATTAATAATAGTGTGCTTTATATAGAGCCTATTTTCCTTCAGGCAGAAAGTGGAGGTATTCCAGAACTGCGTCGGGTAATAGTCTCTTATAAAAATCAGATAATAATGAGAGAAAATCTAGAGGAAGCTTTAAAAGCCTTACTGAAAGAAGGAGAAGGAATGGCAGTTCCGCAGGAAGATGTTAGAGATTTAGAAGATAAAACAGGTGCTGATATCAAAACTGATACTGAGGTTTCACAGCAGGGTACCCAGCCGCAGGTGTCAGATACTGCTCAGGACAGTGCTGATTTAATGTCAGCAACCAGCGCTGAATTGATTAAAAGAGCTAATGATTTATATCAGCAGGCACAGCAGGCTTTACAGAATGGGGATTTTGCCCAATACGGAGAAATTATAACTAACTTAGGAGAAGTACTTAATCAATTATCCAGAACAGGAGAGTAAATAAATATGAATGATTTAGAGTTTAAAAATTACCAGAATAGATTTAATTTACATCATCTGGCCACAGATAAATTTAAAACAAATTTGATTCAGATATATTTCATGCTGCCTCTTGAGAACGAAAAAGAGGCAGCAATGAATGCTCTGATTCCATCAGTGCTGGAGCGAGGTTCAAAAAATTATAACGATAATCAGTTAATTAAAACTGAGTTAGAAAATCTATATGGTTCAAATATGAGTTCTAATATTTTAAAAAGAGGTGAAAATCAGATTCTGCGCTTTTCTCTGGAAATGGTCAACGAGAAATTTCTTACTCACAAAAGCAATCTGACTGTAGATGCATTTAATTTATTAAATGATATAATATTTAATCCTCTAATTGAAAAAAGTAAGTTTAAAGAAAAATATTTTAAACAGGAAAAAGAAATTTTAAAACAGGATATCTTATCTCTAATTAACGATAAATATAGTTTTGCGGTTGAAAATTGTTTATCTCGAATGTGTAAAAACGAAAAATATGGTATTTATAAAATGGGATCAGTATCAGTTCTGGATCAGATAAGTAATCAGGAACTTTTTGACCATTATCAAAAAATAATCAATCAGGCTAAAAGATCCTTGTTTTTAGTCGGAAATTTTAAAAGCAGTTTTGTTGACAATATTTTTGCCAGTACAGAGTTAAAGGCTGGTGCTGATATTTTTGATGAAAATACTGAAGTTGTTTACCAGGATAAGGAGATCGACTTTTATGAACAGTTGTTAAAGGTTAATCAGGCCAGACTGTCTATAGGCTTTAGGACTGGCATAACACGTAAACAACCAGATTATTATTCATTACTTGTATTTAACAGTTTGATTGGAGGCTCAACTCATTCCAGGTTGTTTCAGGAAATCAGAGAAAAGAGAAGTCTTGCTTATTATGTTAGCTCCTCTATTGAAACGACTAAAGGTTTACTGTTAATTAATAGTGGTATTAATGCGGAAAATCATGAAAAAGTAATTGAGCTTGTCAAACAGGAAATTGCAGCAGTAGCAGCAGGTGATTTTAGTGAAGAAGAATTTATGCGGTCTAAAAAAAGTATTATTAACCATCTGAAACAGGATCTAGACAGCAATAAGTCTCTTTCTGCTCACTTCCTTTTAAGTCTGGTAAATCATAAGAAAGAATCTATTAATCAAACGATTAACGGAGTTGAGGCTGTAAGTAGAGAAGATATAATTTCTGTGGCAAAAAAATTGAAAATGGATACTATTTATTTATTAAAAAGTGAGGATTGATTAATTTGGAGAGTATATATAACAAAAATATGGATGAGACTCTGGTTAAAGCAAAATTGGATAATGGTTTAAATATTTATATTTTCCCCAAAAAGGATTATGTAAAACAGTATGCGATGCTTTCAGTAGATTTTGGCTCAAATGATATAGATTTTATAGATGTTAAAAATGGACGGAGAAGAAACATGCCGCTTGGGATTGCACATTTTTTGGAGCATCAGCTTTTTGAAGATAAGGAAGAAAGTATATTTGATAAATTTGCTGATCTTGGTGCATCTGCAAATGCGTATACAAATTTTGACAGCACCAATTATCTTTTTTCCAGCAGTAGTAACTTTGAAGATTCACTAATTAATTTAATTGAATTTGTACAGGAACCTTATTTTAGTGATGAAAATGTAAAAAAGGAAAAAGGAATTATAGTTCAGGAAATTAAAATGTATCAGGACAATCCTTATTGGAAGTCTTATTTTAATTTGCTTTCTGCTCTGTATTCAGAACATCCAGTAAAAAATGATATCGCAGGGACAGAAGAGAGTGTAATGTCAATTACACCTGAAGACTTATATATCTGTTATTATAATTTTTATCTTCCATCTAATATGGATTTGATATTAATTGGTGATCTTGATCCACAGCGGATTATAAATCTAATTAGAGGTAATCAGGCTCGAAAGCATTTTCCTCATTTTAAAAACCCAGTTCGAATTATTAAAGAGGAACCAGAAAAAGTAGCTAAAAAACTTGTCAAAGAAAAGATGAATATATCAAGACCAATGGTACAAATTGCTTTTAAAGATCCAGTGAAAAATGAAGAGCCAACTCAGATAATAAAAAAAGAATATATTGTTAACCTGCTCCTGGATATAGTTTTTGGTCGCAGCAGTAAAAATTATAATCAGCTTTATGATCAGGGAATAATCGATAATAGTTTTTCCTGTACCTATCATAAAAAACCTGATTATGCTTATGTGCATCTGCATGGAGAGAGTAATAAGCCTGATCAGATGCGCAGAAAAATAAAAGAAAAACTTGTGGATATTGATCATGATGAAATCTCTGAAAATTTTCAGAGAATCAAAAGAAAATATCAGGGAAGTTTTATTAGATTGTTTAATAATTTTAACCATCTGGCAGCTGAATTTATAAATTATAGAAGGCTGGGAATTGACATTTTTGAGCTGGCTGCAATAATTGAAAATATCGATCTGGAAGAATTAATAGCCTATTCAGATAAGATATTTAATAAGGATTTAATGGTTGAATCGATTATTTTGAATGAGGACTGATTTGTTTGACTTTTAAGCTTTATAACTTTATATTTTATATCACTATGGCTGCATTTGGATATTTTAATATTTATTTTCAGGACACAGGACTTGATTCATTTCAGATAGGTCTTGTTAATGCAATCCCCAGGATATTTGCTCTTTTATTGATGCCTTTCTGGGGATTTTTAACTGATTATTTTCATGAAAATAAAAAAGTTCTGTTTATAACTATGATCGGAACCATGACAACGGTTTTATTGTTTCCTCAAACTGAAACGTTTAAATATTTGATGTTGTTGATGTTTTTTTATACTCTTTTTCAAAATCCTATTATCCCTCTATCTGACAGTCTGCTTTTAGATTATCTAGGGGATGATTCAAGCAACTATGGTAAATTTAGATTGTGGGGTTCTGCAGGTTACATGCTTTCTGTGTCTCTACTGGGGTATTTTTTGGAAAGTACTTCTTCAGTTAATTTGTTTTATGTTTATGCAGCTGTTTTAGTTCTTTCTATATTTTTACTCATTTTTTTACCAAAAAGTAAAAGAGAGATTGAAGTATTAAATCCGGGGGATTTCAAAAAAATATTTAAGAAAAAAAGGCTTCTCTATTTTTTGTTTTTTGTATTTATTCTCCAGACAGCAATGAATGCCAATTATAGCTATTTTCCGCTTTACATTGTTGATCATGGAGGGGGAGAATTTTTACTGGGAATTGCCCTTACATTTTCCTCTGCCAGTGAGATTCTTGCTTTTTTCTTTTCTGATAAAATAATTAAAAACAATAAATTTAGTAAAATTATTGCAGTGATTAGTGCAGGGTTTATTGTTCGCTGGCTTTTGCTTTCGTTTTTTCCTTATAATTTGATGATTTTATTATCTCAGCTTTTACATAGTATAACTTTTGGCCTCTTTTTTGCGGTTGGAGTAGATTATGTTGATCAAATTAGTGGTGAAAAATTTAGAGCTACTGGACAGAATATTTATGCAGCTGTTTTTATGGGGGTAAGTGCTATTTCAGGCAGTCTGGTTGGTGGCAAAATATATCAGGTTACCGGAGGAGAAAGAATGTATTTTTTCTGGGCTCTGATTTCTGCAGCTGCTGGCACTGTGTACTTTTTATATCTCTTAAGAAAAGAAAGGGAATTGAAAACAAATGCGGATTAATAATTTAGTAAAAGAAACAGCTGCGGAATTAAACATTGATCTCTGTGGTATTACTGATGGTAGTGATCTTAATGATGAAAGGAAAAAATTAAAAAAAAGAATCCAGACTAAATACTGGCCTCAGCCTTTTGCCAGTCAGCAACTTGATCTGCTGACAAAACCATCATTACAGTTTAAAAACTTACAGTCAATCATTGTGATAGCGATGAGTTATAATAATGGAGCTAGTAGTTCCTTTTTATCTAATTATGTTACGGTAAAAGATTATCACAATTTTCTGCAGGAAAAACTCGAAAAAATGGCTTCTGTACTGCAGAATAAGTTAAAAAAGAAGTTTGATTATAAAATATTTGTTGATACAGCCCCATTTCTAGAGAGAGCACTGGCCAAAAGAGCTGGAATTGGTTTTATTGGTAAAAATTCAATGCTGATCAATCCTAAATTTGGTTCTTATCTTTTTTTAGGAGAGTTATTTACAGATCTGGAAATCAAAAAAGATCAACCACTTAATCTTGACTGTGGAGAATGCCAGATTTGTATTAAAAACTGTGAGGGTAAAGCTCTAAAAGATGAATATTTGTTGGATGGTGAAGTTTGTATTTCATATTTAACACAAAAAAAAGGGATTTTATCTGCAGCTGAAATCAACAAGATAGGCACCCATGTCTGGGGATGTGATGCCTGTCAAAATAAGTGTCCTTATAATATTAATAAAACAGAAAATTCAGAGCCGGAATTGAACTTTTTTAATAAAAATTTAGAATACTTCTTAGAACTGGATAGAAAAGTTCCTCCTTCTGAACTTAAAAATACTGCTATTATGTGGCGGGGAAGTAGAATTTTACAGAGAAATGCACTTATTGCTGTTTATAATTTAGGTGAAGAAAGATATTTTGAAGCAGTTAAAAGAAAATTAAAAGATAATTCGCCTATAATTCGCTATTACTCTGTATTGGCTCTGCTTGAGCTCAATTATCAGAGGGCAAAAAAACCTGTAGAGCAGGCAATAAAAAATGAAAAGAACAGCAGATATAAAAAAGAGATGTTAAAGCTTTTGGAGCAGAAAGGAGAATAGAATGAATATTAATTTAGACGGAGAAAATTTAAAAATAATTGAAAAAAGCTCAATTAAAGAAATAATAGCAGAAAGTAAAATTAAAAATCAAAGAGATGTAATGGCTGTAATTATAGAAAATGAAGTTTATGATCTTAATGAAGAACTGGATCGAGATGTAGAAATTAAAACTGTTAAAATTCATTCGGAGTTAGGCAACAGAATTTATAGAAGAAGCCTTTATCTTGTTCTGGCCAGAGCAGTTTATGAGCTCTTTCCGGATTCTATTTTGAAAATTGAAATTTCTATTAGCAATGGTATTTACTGTGAGCTTGAAAATAAAAGTAGTTTGAGTAAAAATGATCTAAATAAAATAAAAAATAAAATGCAGGAAATTATTGCAGCTGATTATAAAATTCAGAAACACAGATTAAAAAAATCGGAAGTTCTGGAAATCATTAAAAATGAAAATTGTTCTTTTAGAAGTGAGCTGATAGAACAGCAGGATAAAGATTATTATACTCTCTATGAACTTGATGGCTACTATGATTATTTTTATTATAATATGGTACCATCTACTTCCTATCTGAAAGAATTTGATCTTCATTTAAGAATACCTGGATTTGTTTTATTGTTCCCTAAATTTTTCAGTAGCAAAAAAGTACCTAAATTTATTGAACAGCCAAAACTGGCAAATATTTTTTTAGAATATGAGCGTTTGGGGAAGATTCTTGGAGTTAATAATGTGGTAGAATTGAATCGTTTGATTGAAAACAAGGAATACAATGAGTTAATTAGAATAGCAGAAGCCCTGCATGAGAAGAAAATAGCTGAAATTGCAGATAGAATAAAAAGTGGTATGCCAAGAAATAAAATTATTTTAATTGCCGGTCCTACTTCTTCGGGTAAAACTACATTTACTCATCGGCTGTCAACTCAGCTTAAGATTAACGGTTTAAGACCGGTTCAGATTTCAGTTGATGATTATTTTGTAGATCGTGAAAATACTCCTCTTGATAATAATGGGGAGCCTGATTTTGAATCAATAAAGGCAATAAATTTAGATCTTTTTAATGAGCATCTTTTAAAATTAATTCAGGGAGAAACAGTTGAACTTCCCAGGTTTAATTTTGAAAAAGGTATTCGGGAAAAGAGTGGTAAATTTCTCAAGCTTGGTGATGATCAGCCAATATTAATTGAAGGAATTCATGGTTTAAATGATAAGATGACAGAGGTTATACCTCAGGATTTGAAATTCAAAATATATATTAGTGCCTTAACTCAGCTTAATATTGACTGTCACAACAGAATTCCAACAACTGATACCCGGCTAATTCGCAGAATTGTTAGAGATAATCAGTATCGCGGCCTGGCGGCTTCTGAAACGCTAAATTTATGGAAGAGCGTGCGTCGGGGAGAAGAAAAAAATATCTTTCCTTTTCAGGAAAATGCTGATGTAATGTTTAACTCAGCTCTAATTTATGAACTTTCAGTACTTAAAAATTATGTTGAGCCACTCTTAAAACAGATTGATAAAACAAACAAAAACTATTACCAGGCACAGCGGCTGCTCGAAATTTTGAGTAATTTTAAAGCTATACCTGATAATGAGGTTCCTTTTACTTCGATTTTAAGAGAGTTTACCGGTATGAGTGTTTTTAGAGAAGAATAAATCAAGATTAGCTTTTATTTCATCCCAGTCTTTAACCTTTGTTATCTGTTCATTACCTTCAAAATCATGATTATGATATTTACTGACTAGAATTACCGGGATATTTCTGGCTGCAATTTCCAGAGCATTTTCTTTTTTGTCATCTATAAATAGAGAGATATCTTTTTCTACAGCCAGAGGTGCTTTTTGGTCCTCATGGTGTAGTTCGTGATAAGGGATATTGTTTTCTTTTAACCAGCTTTCTGTTATAGAACGGTGTTCCTCACTTCTGGCTGTTATTAAAATTAGCCGATGTCCTTTGACATAAAGCTCTTTAAGTATTTCTCTTGCTCTGGCGACAGCTTTTACGTTAATATAAATCTCTTCAATTTTTTCCTGAATAAATTCATTTAATTCCTGATCATTGATTGCAAAAGCTTCGCGAAGATCATAGGTATATTCCTTTAAAGTGATTTCCCGATCAAAAAATTCATTCATTTTTTGCTGCCAGATGCTGTTATGATCGGGTCCTTCATCAGTCAGAACTCCATCGATATCTATGCCAAAATTATATTTCATTTTTATAACACCTCAAATTATTATATTCTATCTTTAATTATACTATCATTTTTTTAAAATAATGTCCAGATAGTAGTTTTTATTAGTAATATTTCTTAATTTAACTTTATTTTTTAGACTGAATGAAGTAAAATAGTATTAAGCAATATTATTGTAGGAGGTAATAAATTGACTGAAAAATTAAATAAAGAAGAAAAAGTAGAAAAGCTGATTGAGTTATTCTCAAAGCACTATCCGGAACCAGGTACAGCTTTAAATTTTAGCACTCCATTTGAACTTCTAATTGCAACGATTCTATCAGCTCAGACAACAGATATTCAGGTCAATAAAGTTACTGAAGATCTTTTTGAAAAATACAATACACCTGGATCTATGCTGCAGCTAAGTCAGAAGGAATTAGAAAATAAAATAAACAGTATTGGACTTTTTAGAAATAAGGCGAAATATATTTTAAAAACCTGTAAAATTTTACTTAATGATTTCGAAGGAGAAGTTCCCAAAACGCGAAAAGAACTCATGCAATTAAGTGGGGTTGGACGTAAAACAGCGAATGTAGTTCTGGCAAATGCCTTTTTTAAAGCTGCGTTTCCCGTTGATACACATGTTTTTAGAGTTTCTGCCCGGCTTGGTTTAAGCAGTGGGGAAAATGTTAAACGTACAGAAGAAGAATTAACAGATTTAATTCCTAAAAAATACTGGATTGATTTTCATCACTGGCTAATTGATCACGGTCGTGCTGTTTGTAAAGCTCAAAATCCGGATTGTGAAAACTGTTTTGCTTCTGGAATCTGTTCTTATTATAATAATTAGTTTCATCTTTAACTTAAATTAAAGGGAGATGATAAAATTCTAAAAAGACTAGCAAATATGAACAGGACAATGGTTTAACACCCTGGTAACAGATTTTAAAATTAAAATCAGTAGCTCAGTAAAAAAAATAGAAACTGGAGGGGGAAACAAAAATGAAAAAAATATTTGTTCTGGACACAAATGTACTTTTAAATGACCCTCGTGCTATTTATAGTTTTGAGGATAATGATGTTATTATACCACTGGCTGTTTTAGAGGAAATTGATAATTTAAAGACTAAAAGTTCAGATTTAGGTTTCAATGCACGTGAAAGTTCAAGAATTTTGGAGGAATTGAGAAGCAGAGGCAACTTACATGATGGTGTAGAGCTGGATTCTGGAGGAACTGTTAAAATAGTAATTAACGGGGGCCTTGAACTGCCAGAAGGTTTAAGTTCCAGCAAAATGGACAATAGAATTATTTCGACAGCTATCCATTTGCAAGAGGAAAATTCAGAAAAAAAGGTAGTAATGGTTTCTGATGATATTAATTTGCGTTTAATCTGTGATGCTTATGGGGTAAAAGCAGAGGAGCATAGTTCTACCAAACTGAAAGAAGAAGAAATCTATTCTGGATTTAAAGAAATTAACTGTAGTTCCTCTTTGATTGATAAGTTTTTTCAGGAGGAAAAAATTTCTCCATCCGAATTAAATCAGCTTAATGATTCGCTTTATCCAAATGAATTTGTGCAGCTAACAGCTGATGATAGGAATAAAAACACTGCTCTTGCCAGATTTGATGGTGAAAATTTGGTTACTCTTCGCTATAATAAGAGTCAGCCTGCAAAAATAAGAGCCAGAAATAGAGAACAGCAGCTGGCTTTTGAACTGCTGCTTGATGATCAAATTAAGCTGGTGACTCTGTCGGGTAAGGCTGGTACTGGAAAAACATTATTGGCTATAGCAACCGGACTTTCAAAAGTTGTGGACGAACAGGCTTTTTCTAAATTGTTGGTAGCCAGACCGATTCAGCCGATGGGTAAGGAACTTGGGTTTTTGCCGGGGGATGTTGAGGAAAAAATGGGGCCCTGGATGCAGCCTATTTTTGATAATTTAGATTTTATAGTTCACCGTAATAAGGATGCTCGATTTGCTTATCAAAAATTATTGGACAAAGATTTAATTCAAATTGAGGCGCTAACTTACATTAGAGGTCGATCAGTACCTGACCAGTTTATAGTAATTGATGAGGCTCAAAATTTATCACTGCATGAAGTTAAAACTATTGTAACCAGAGCCGGAGAGGGATCCAAACTAATTTTTACAGGTGACCCATTTCAGATTGATAATCCATATTTAAATTTTCATAAAAATGGTTTAAATTATCTGGCTCATAAGTTTCATGATCAAAAAATTGCCGGTCATGTTATGTTAAAAGAAGGGGAAAGATCAGAACTTGCTGAAATTGCAAGTGATCTTCTTTAAACTAGGAGTTGTATTTAATGAAAAAAGTTTTTAGGTTAATAATAATCTCTGCTCTATTATTGGGAATATTTATTCCAGTAGTTGATCATTTTTATCAGGAGAAAGATAAGGTATCTTTAACTATGGCTCAGGATAGCAGAGATAGAAATATTAGTGAATTACTTAAATTAGCAAAGGAAGCTTATTATGAGGGGAATTACCAGTCTGCTGAAAATCATTACCTGGAGATTATCGAACTTGATCCTTTTAATCTGGAAAGCAGAAGAAATTTAGCTGTTATTTACAATGATCAGAATAAACTTCAAGCAGAAAATAGAACTCTGCTTCAGCTGGCTATTTTAAGTAATCAAAGTCAGGACTATTTGGATCTGGCGGTTAATTTTTACGAAATAAATAATAATCTGGCATCAATTTTTATACTGGAAAATAAAATTAACCTGGACATAGATCAGAAGTCTTTGCTTTTTCAAAAATATTATTATTTAATAAAAAACAATTTAGATTTAAAAAAAATTGAAAAAGCAGAAGAATATTTAATGAAAATCACAAATCTTAAAATAAATCAGTCAGAAATATATCTACTCAGTGCAGAGCTGAATAGATATCAGAATAATTTTAAGCAGGCCTTTGAAAATTATCAGGCAGCCTATCAGGCCAACAGGAGTCAGACTTATTTATTTAAAAATATGGCTGAAATGCTTGAACTTGCTGGAGAAGAAATTGAAGCATATAATTACTGGCAGAGAACTCTTTCTTATGGTTGGTTTAGAGATCTTGCCTATCAAAAAATAAATCAGTATCAGAACAAATATCCTCAGTTAAAGCCAGATGAAGATAAAAAAGATAAACCAGAAGAGATTAATCCTTTTGCTTTAGAGGCTTCCTGGCGAGAAGTGGAAGAAATTAATAATCAGAAAAAAACACAGATGTTGAGAATTGGACTTCAGGAAAATAATAAACATCTTCTTTTTCAATACTCAGCTCCATTTTCTGTTGTTTATGATGGTAAAATTATTTATAGAGGTCAGGCAAAAAAGAACTATTTACTTGAAATCGATGCCGGATCATTATTTATCAGGACTGAAGAGAATAGAGTAAAGCTGGGTAGTTCCAAGCTTGAATATCAGATTTACAGCAGCCAGGAGAATTCATCTTTTTATGTTTATAATATAAGTTATGGTCAGGGTTATTTTTGGCAGGGAAGTGGTAACAGACAGTATAGGGGTAATATGATTATTAGTGGCAAAGGAACAGAATTTACTTTAATTAATCAAATTGAATTAACACCATATTTAATTTCTGTTGTGCCCTCAGAAATTTATGCCAGCTGGCCAATTGAATCATTAAAGGCTCAGGCTGTTGCTGCTCGAAGCTATACGCTGAGTAATCTTGGGCGTCATCGAAGTGATGGTTATGATCTCTGTTCCAGTGTTCACTGTGCAGCCTATAAAGGAATTATGAGTGAAAACCAGCGGACTACAGAGGCTGTTCTGTCCACTGAAGGCGAAAGTGCTGTCTTTGAAGGCCGGGTTATAGAAGCTGTTTTCAGTAGTAACAGTGGTGGTTTTACAGAACGAAGTGATCAGATCTGGTCTGCAGATTTACCCTATTTAAGAGGGGCAAATCAGATGAAGAGTAATGACTATAATTTCCCTCTGGCACCAGTAAAACTGCAGCAGTGGCTTTTTTATACACCTGAATCTTATTCTAAAGATTATGGCAGTAGTAATTATCGCTGGCAGCTAAGAATACCAGCAGAAGTTATTGAATATAGAAGTGAACTTAATAAAATTAAAAAGATTGAAGTTAATCAGAGAGCACAGGGAGGCACTATTACTTCACTAAGTATTTATGGTGATCAGGAAAGCAAAAATTATAGTGTATCTCAAATCAGGAGAGTTCTTGGAGGTTTAAAAAGCAGTCGCTTTTATTTTGACAGTCATTATGATCAGAACGGTTATTTAAAAGAACTTTATGTTTATGGGTCAGGCTGGGGTCATAATCTGGGTCTTGATCAGTCAGCTTCGGCTGGAATGGGAGCTGCAGGCTGGGATTATAGAGAGATTATTAAGCATTTTTACCCGGGAGTAGAAATTAAGCAAGTTGATTGAAGAATGTTATAATAGTGCTAATAATAAACTTTCCGGGACAATTATTTGCTTTTTAAACAAATATTGTTTATAATAATACTGACAAAAAAATATTATCTTCAGGGTCTGGTGAGCGTAATAGCAATTCCAAACCGGTGGTATAGTCCACGAGCTTTAGCTGAACTGGTGAAATTCCAGTACCGACGGTAAAGTCCGGAATAAAGAAGATTAAATAATTAATTAGCCCTGTTTGTTTAAAGGGCTAATTTTTTTTTGAGTAAAGATATGAAGATAAAAAATTAAAAAAAGGAGAGAAAAAATGGATACAAAAAGAATTACAACGATTGCAGTTTTATCAGCTTTTTCTTTAGTTTTAATGCTTTTGGTTCGTTTTCCAATGTTTTTACCATTTTTGATTTATGAACCAGGTGACATACCTATTTTAATCATTTCATTTATGTTTGGGCCAACTGCAGCGCTAGGAGCAACCTTTATCTTATCAATTTTGATGGCTGTATTTACTGGTCTAGGAGGTCCGTTTGGTGCTTTTATGCATTTTTTAGCTACAGGAATTTTTGCAGGGACAGCCGGATATTTTTATCAGAAACATCATAATAAAAGAGGAGCAATTAAAGGGCTTGTAATTGGTTCTATAGCAATGACAGTTGTGATGGCAGCTGCCAATTTAATTTTCAATCCAATATTTTACGGAATTCCCAGAGAACAGGTTTTAAAAATGATGTTACCCGGTATTTTACCATTTAATTTAACTAAAGCTATTATTAATTCTATTGTTACAGTTTTGATTTATAAGAAACTAGCGAATTTCCTGAGAAATAAGGGATTACTTAAACAAATAAATTAGTCAATAGTTTGACAAATACCCCTCTCTTAAGTTAAAATTTTTATGAGAGGGGTTGTTTTTTTGCAGATAACATTTTTAGGAACAGGAACCTCCCACGGGGTACCTGTAATTGCCTGTGATTGTGAGGTCTGTCAGTCTGATAATCCGAAAAATAAAAGAATGCGTACTTCGGTTCATATAAAAAGTGAAGAATATAATTTGTTAATAGATACACCACCGGAAATGAGGCTGGAGTTGATTAATAATAATATCAAAAATGTTGATTCAGTTTTAATGACCCATGCTCATGCCGATCATATTATGGGCTTTGATGATATCAGAGCTTTAAACTGGTTTCAGGGTAAAGAAATGCCTGTTTATGGTGACCATAAAACCTTAAATCATATTAAAAGGATTTTCCCTTATATTTTTTCAGATGAAAACCCTGGTGGAGGGGTACCCCAGGTTATTTTAAAAAAGATAGAGGGAGAAATAAAGTTTATGGATTTAAATGTTAAAGCTGTTCCGATTTATCATGGTGATAATAAAATTCTTGCTTACAGAATTAATAATTTTGCTTATTTAACTGACTGCAGTAAGATTCCGGACAGCTCCTTAAAACTGCTGGAAGGTATTGAATATGCTGCTGTTGATGCGTTGAGATTTGAAAAACATCCAACTCATATGTCTGTTGATCAGGCGGTGGAGTTAATTGACAAATTGAATTTAAAACATGGTTATTTAACTCATATCTCCCACAGACTGGATCATAAAAAGTTAAATGATTATTTGCCTGAAAATATTAGTGCAGCCTATGATGGGTTGATTATTAATATTTAATAGCTAGTAATTAATAGTTAGTAATAACAATATGAGTTTTATAGAAGAAATAACTTTTACTCAACATAATAATTAAAAAATTAATTAGGTGATGATTTTGAATATAGTACTTGTTGAACCTGAAATTCCACAAAACACTGGTAATATTGCTCGCACCTGTGCGGTAACTGATTCTAAACTGCATCTGGTTAGACCTCTTGGTTTTTCAACATCAGATAAATATTTAAAAAGAGCTGGTCTTGATTACTGGGATAAATTAGATATCAGTTATTATGACAATTTAGATAATTTTTTTGAGGTAAACAAAGATGGGCGCTTTTTTTATGCCACTACTAAAGCCGCAAAATCTTATGCTGATTTTGAATATCAGGAAAATGATTATTTTTTATTTGGTAAAGAAACTGCTGGTTTGCCGGAAAAGTTACTAGAAAAAAATCTTGATAAATGTATTAGAATTCCAATGAAGGATAATTTAAGGTCTTTAAATCTTTCGAATTCTGTTTCCATTATTATTTATGAAGCCCTGAGACAGAATAATTTTATAAATTTAAACAAAAAAGGGAAATATAAAAAGGAAATTTGAGTTTTATCTTGAATTAAATATAGTAGAGCAAAAAAGAAGGGAGGGGAGAAATGGAAAAAAATAATTATTTAACTACACTAATAATTTTATTAGTTTTTCTTTTGTCAATAACTATCGCTGCTTCTGCTTTTCAGGTTAGATTAAATGATCGGGGTAGAGATGTGATTGAAGTCCAAAAATATTTAGAAACCCTTGGTTATAATGTATCGACTGACGGTATATTTGGAAAGACTACCGAAGATGCAGTAAAATCTTTTCAGAAAAATAATAGTTTAAAGATTGATGGTATTGTTGGTGGTAGAACCCTTGAATTACTGAAAAAAATGATTTCTGAGAAAGTATCTTATGAGCTTTATGTTGTAGATAATGGAGATACTCTGTCAGGAATTGCTGGGTCAAGAGATGTAACTGTAGAAGAAATTATGGAGTTTAATAACATGAGTTCTTCTAGAATAAAACCCGGACAAGACTTAAAAATACCTAGAGAAAATATATTAACAGCTGAAGCAAAAACTCAACCTACAAATACAGAAACTAAAAAAGCACAAATTTATTACACTGTCCGCAGGGGAGATACCCTTTCTACAATTGCGGCTCGCAGAAATCTGCCTGTTGAAGAAATTATGAATGCCAACAATTTAAATTCAGATTTCATAAAAATAGGTCAGGAACTGGTGCTTCCAATAGTAGATTTTAAAGCTTCAAACAGCAGTAAAAGTGAGACAAAAACTAAAAAAAATAATTCTTCTTCTGATCGGATAGTATATAAAGTTCAGCGAGGAGATGCTCTAAGTACCATAGCTAAAATGTATGGTACTGATATAGATACAATTCGTAGAAATAATAATATAAATGGAGATCGAATTTTTGCTGGTGATGAGCTTGTAATAACTAATTATACAAGAGGACCTTTTAAATTAGGTAGAAATGCTTTTATCTGGCCTGTAAATGGGCGGATAACTTCTAATTTTGGTTGGAGAACTCATCCGATTAAGAAGACAAGATTATTCCACAATGGTTTAGATATTGCAGTTCCTAGAGGTACAAGTGTAAGAGCAGCAGCATCTGGCGAAGTTGTACATAGTGGTTGGATGAATGGTTTTGGTTATACAGTAATTATTGATCATGGAAATGGAGTAGAAACTCTTTATGGTCATAATTCTAGAGTGACAGTGGCCAGAGGTGCAATGGTAAGCAAAGGCCAACAAATTGCTTTATCAGGAAGTAGTGGTTTAAGTACTGGTCCTCATCTTCATTTTGGTGTTTTGAGAAATGAAGAACCTTTAAATCCAAAGAACTATTTACCATAAAAATAAAATTAAATTCTATGGGCAGGCCTTAATTGCCTGCCTTTTTATTTTTTTTTTGCTTTTTTTCTTGACAACTCTATTTATTATTGATATTATAAAAAGCGTCGCAAGAGAAATGGGCCATTAGCTCAGTTGGCAGAGCACCTGACTTTTAATCAGGTTGTCGGAGGTTCGAATCCTCCATGGCTCACCATTTAATAGCGCGGGGTAGAGCAGTCTGGTAGCTCGTCAGGCTCATAACCTGGAGGCCATCGGTTCGAATCCGGTCCCCGCAACCATTTTTATTTTAAAATTACATATTGGGTGGGATAGCTCAGTCGGTAGAGCAGTGGATTGAAAATCCACGTGTCGACAGTTCGATTCTGTCTCCCACCACCATTTTTTAGAATATTAAAGCCAGGCTATATAGCCTGGCCTTTTTTTTGGATACTTATTTTTTTGTAAAATTATCTTCAATTATTCTTAAAAAATAGTATCTGCAGATTCTAATAAGTCTGCTGGAATTTCTAAGCCAATTTCTGAGGCTGATTTTTGATTAATATAAAGCTTTAATTCTTCAGAAGATTCAACTGCCATTTCTGCGGGAGCAGCACCATTTAAAATTCTGGCAGCCATGGAACCTGTCTGTCTTCCTAGCTGATAATAGTCTATTCCAAGAGTCGCAATAGCACCCTGTTCAACCGAATTGTTTTCGGAAGCAAAGACTGGAATCTGATTATTATATGCTGTCTGCAGTACAGTTGGCATTGCAGAAACTATTATATTATCAGTTGGAACATAGATTGCATCAACACTTCCAACCAGAGAGGATACTGCCAGGCTTACTTCACTGCTGTTGCTAACTGTTCCTTCCTCGACAGATACTCCCATTTCTTTAGCTTTCTCTTTAGCTAAATCAACCTGGACAACAGAATTAACCTCTCCTGGGTTATATAAAATTCCGAGAGTATTTAATTCCGGTAAAAATTGTTTAATTAATTCCAGCTGTTTGGCTACTGGATTCATATCCGTAGTTCCAGTTACATTTCCACCAGGTGCTTCCATACTGTTGACTACACCTGCCTCCACAGGATCTGTAACAGCTGTAATTAAAACCGGAGTCTCAGATATCACATTGGCAGCAGTCTGAGCTGAGGGGGTGGCTATAGCCAGTACTAAATCCAGTTTATTCTGGTTGAATCTCTGGGCAATAGTTTGAGCAGTTGAAAAATCTGCCTGAGCATTCTGTAAATCGATTTGAAGATTTTCCCCCTCTACAAAACCTTCTTCTGCCAGTTGATCAACAAATCCCTCTCTGGCTAAATCCAGGGATGGATGTTCAACAAACTGAGAAATCCCGATTTTGTATTCCTGCGCCCCTGCAAAATTTGTTAAAATAAATAAGAAAATAATACTAAAATATAGTACAGTTAATAAAGTCTTTTTCATTACTATCTCTTCTCCCTTCTCACTAGAAAATTCAAATTATTTAAGTTAATTATATAATCTTTTGCTTTTGCTTGTCAATTTTGAAATTTTTATGATTGAATGAGTCTTGAAGAAAAGTTATAGGGGAGTTATTTAGTAACTTTTAATAATATTTTATTTAAATAACAACTTTAATTTTATGTTCAATTTGTATATAATAGAAGCGGTATAAGGGCTAGAAATATAAATAAGAGGTGTTTTAAATGGAAAAAAACCCAGAAATAACCATAACAATGGAAAGTGGGGAAGAAATCAGGGTAGAATTATATCCTGAAATAGCTCCAAATACTGTTAGGAATTTTATAGAATTAGTAGAAGCCGGATATTATGATGGCCTTAAGTTTCATCGAGTAATTAAAGGTTTTATGATTCAGGGGGGCTGTCCTGATGGTACTGGTATGGGAGACCCTGGTTATTCAATTAAAGGTGAGTTTTCCGAGAATGGCTATGATAATGACTTGAGCCACAAAAAAGGAGTAATTTCAATGGCTAGGAGTGCTCATCCTGATTCTGCTGGTTCCCAGTTTTTTATAGTTCACAGGAATGCACCTCATCTGGATGGTAAATACGCTGCTTTTGGTGAGGTTGTTATAGAAGGTATGGATATTGTTGATCAGATAGCTGAGGTAGAAACTGGAGCCAGAGATATGCCGCGGGAAGATCAGATAATGGAATCAGTAGCAGTTGAAACTTTTGGTGCAGAATATGAAGCTGCAGAAAAGCTTTAACTAAGGAGAGAAAATTATGAGTATACCAAGAATCCTGTATTATAAATATAAGCTGGATAAAAATTTAAATAAAAGTCGAAGTGAAATATTAAAACTGAGAGAGAATAAATTTAGAAAGCTGCTGTATTATGCTTATAATAATTCTCCTTTTTACCGTGATTTTTATTCAGCCCACGGGATTAAGGAAAAAGACCTGCCAGAGATTAAACATTCAGATCTTCCTGCTCTTGATAAAAATATAATGATGGAAAACTATGAAAGATTAGTAACTGATAAAAATATTAGCTGTGATAAGATTGCTTCTTTTCTTGAAAATTATCCTTCTCCCGTTAGCAAGTTAAATAATAAATATCACGTTATTCATAGCTCTGGTTCTTCAGGCAGAATTGGATATTTTCTTTATAATTCAAAGGAGTGGGATTTTATCAAGGCTCTTTCCCTGAGATTATTTACTAATTTTGGTCTTAAGAGAAAAAGATATGCTTTTATTGGAGCAGCAGATGGTCATTATGCCGGGGTCAGCCTTTTTTTAAGCCCTATTAATTCCCTGGAAGAATACTTCTATAAAAAATATCTGATAATTAATATTAATCATCCTTTAGAAGATTATTGCCAAAGGTTAAATGAATGCCGCCCTCATAATCTTACAGGCTATCCTTTCGGGATCAGGGTCCTGGCTGAAATGCAGAGAGCTGGCAAAATAGATATATCACCAGAAGTGGTAATCTGCGGGGGTGAACCGCTGACAGCAGAAACCAGGAAATTTATTAAAAAGACCTGGAATACCTCTCTTGTTAATCATTATGCTGCTTCGGAGTCCCTGGTGATCGGAGTAAAAAAAGAGGAGTTTAATCATTTATATATTTTTGATGATGCTAATTATATTGAAACTGCGGAAGAAGGCTATTACCTAACAAATCTCTATAATTATACCCAACCACTTATACGATATCGAATGTCTGATTTACTGGTATCGGTAAATGAACGGAAAAATGAAGATAGATGGCCTTTTAACAGGGTAAAAGAAATTATCGGACGCCAGGAGGATATATTATGGTTTAAAAATCAAGCTGGAAAAAAAGAGTTTATTCATCCAATAATATTTGTGGAATTATATATTAGAGGTTTGAATAAATATCAGGTGATACAGACGGGTGAAACTTCCTTTGTTTTCAAGGCGGTTATTAAAAAGGGAAGAAAAAATGAGGATGTAATGGTGAAAATAAAAGAAGAATTAACAAAGATACTTCAGAGTAAAAACCTACAAAATGTTAATTTCAGGATAAAAAAAGTCAAAAATATTGACGGTACAGGTACTACCGGTAAATTTAAATTGATAAAAAAAGAATTTAAATAAATTTATTCAAGCTGCATTTTACCCTATATTTTAAAATTTCACAAAAATTTGACATATTTATTTTCATAATATATAATGAATTTAAGTTCATAAAACATTATGAATTTGAGTTCATTAAAATAATTGTAAATTTTAAAAAATAGGTGGTGAATGTTGTGCCTAAAATCATCAATAATTTAAGGAGTAAAATATCTAGAGCAGCATATCAGTTATTTTCTAAAAAAGGATATTCTGCTGTTAGTATGAAAATTGTTGCTGAAGAAACCGGTATTGCTGTTGGAACATTATATAATTATTATGCTAATAAAGAGGAGTTATTTATAAAAGTTATTGAAGAAAGAATTAACAATAATAAAAAAATTTTTGATAAATATTTAAAAAAAGATGAACTTGATCTGGAAAAGTTTATTACCCATCTCTATGATGAAATTAATAAATCAAAAGGTATAATAGATGAAGTCATTAAAAAAGATATAAATAATAAAGAAGAAAAAATTGTAACCCGGCTGCGATCTGAATTATTAGAGATAGTAGATCAGATATTAATACAAATTAAAGGAAAAAAGGGAATAAAAAGGGGGGCTGAAGCAGAAAGAAAGCGCGGCGTTTATGCACTGCTTATTATGATATTGATCTTGGACAGGAGATTTCCAGGAGAACGGGAGAAGAATATTTCTTATCTTTTAAAAATTGCAAATCTAATTTAAAGAAAAATTAAAAACTGCGAATGAGCAAGTATTAAAGAGATAATTTAGAACAATACAAGAGGAGGAGTTAATATGAGTATTGATTTTGAACTGGCAAAAAAATACGCCGCTGATAAGTTGATCAAACAGGCTTTAAAATATCTGGAAAAAGATCCTGAAGAAAATTTTTTGCAGATTCTAGATATTGGAGAAAAATTAGCTAGAAGAGATAATCACAAAAATGCTATTAAGATTATCAAAGAAAATTATAAAACGACTCCTTTGATAAAAAAATATCTTAAAAAAATTAATGATATTGCACCCTCTTATAAAAATGGACTTTTAATGAATTTTTTTGTTAATTCAGCTATTTTTGGTATACCATATCAGTATGAACTTTCTGAAGATCTTGGAGTAGACGTGCCCTGGACAATGCTTATTGACCCTACTAGTGCCTGTAATTTGAATTGTGAAGGGTGCTGGGCTGGCGAATATAATAAAAGTGATAGTCTTGATTTTGCTACAATTGATAGAATAATTACTGAGGCTAAAGAAATGGGAATTTATTTTATAGTTTTTTCAGGCGGTGAGCCGACAGTTTATCCTCAGCTTTTTGATATTTTTGAAAAACATGATGATGTTGGTTTTATGATGTATACTAATGGTACCCTTATTGATGATGAATTTGCTGATAGAATGCTTGAAGTGGGAAATGTTACGCCAGCTATTAGTCTGGAAGGATTTAGAGAAGAAACTGATAAACGTCGATAACGTCAAATAAAATATGATAGTTACCATAAAATGTAAGTAAATAGTAATAGAACATCACTAATTTTAATTATAATAAAAATCTTAAGAATG